>JBAXGL010000072.1:0-10834 GCA_037139375.1 Bacteroidales bacterium
ACAAATGCACCTTGTTGTTTTTATAGGGTTATCTGTAATCGTTCCAAATTTCTATGGAATAATTAATATTTGAGATCAAAAGATAAAATTCTTCGTAAGTTTGTACCGCTAAAAAAACCTTATAATTTTTCAAAATGGTTAATGAACATACACTTAAAATAAAGGTACAGAAGACGATTCTAACCTTTTCGGCATTATTGCTTATTGGCAAATTTATCGCTTTTTATTTAACAAACTCTGTTGGTATTTTGACTGATGCAATGGAGAGCATCGTCAATGTTGTAGCGGGTGCGATAAGCTTATTTAGTCTTTATGTTTCGAGTAAACCAAAGGATGAAGATCACCCATTTGGACATGGGAAAATTGAACTAATTTCAGCCTCTATTGAAGGGCTTTTAATTATCTTGGCAGGAAGTTTGATTATTTTCGAAGGAATTAAACGTATATTTTTACCTATGGAAATACAAAAACTCGACATAGGTATTTATATTGTTGCAGGTGCAGGATTGGCAAACTATATTCTTGGATGGTATAGTATGCGTGTTGGTCGGAAACATCACTCTATCGCATTGATTGCTGGGGGAAAGCACTTACAGTCTGATACTTATTCTTCTATTGGTTTAGTTCTTGGGCTTTGTCTTTTATATATCACTCATATTGCCTGGATTGACAGTGCTTTGGCTTTGATTTTTGGTGGAATTATTCTTTTTACAGGTTTAGGAATCCTTCGAAATACTGTCGAAAATTTGATGGATAAAACCGATCAACGTGTTTTAGATCTTATCCTCAAAACAATTATTCAACATCGAAAAGAGTATTGGATGGATATTCATAATCTGAAAATGATAAAAAATGGGTCAACTTATTATGTGAATTGTGATCTTACGATTCCTTGGTACTATAACATAAGACAGAGCCACGAAATATGTGACGAAATAGAACAGATAATAATGTCTGAATTACCTGAAAACATGCTTCTTTCAGTCCATTCTGACCCATGTAAAAGTTATCAATGTTCAACGTGCATGATGTCTGAATGTGCGCATCGCACAGAGCCATTGGTCGCTCCTTTGGATTTTACAATTGATTTATTGACTTTTTCGAGTGACAAAAACGAAAAATACAAGAAATAAATTTTCGGAAAGCTCCATATTGAATTCGATATTTTACTATTTTTGCAGTATACGTATCGGTATTTACAATATAGCAAAATGGAATGGAGACAACTGACAAGCTTTCGATAAAAGATTGGGCTGAAGCCGACAGGCCTCGTGAAAAAATGATTCAAAAGGGTGCAGCGGCGTTGAGCGATGCAGAATTAATTGCAATTATTATAGGTAAAGGAAGTTCCAAAGAAACTGCCGTTGATCTTTCCAAAAGAATTTTGCAAAGTGCTCAAAATAACCTAAATCAGTTGGGCAAATATCACCTTAAAGATTTCGTTAAGTTTAATGGGATTGGGTCAGTAAAAGCGATCACAATCTTAGCGGCACTTGAGTTAGGTCGTCGTCGTAAACTTGTAGAAGTTGTTCAACGAGATCAGATTGAAGGAAGTCATTCTGTCCATGCAATTTTTCAATCATTGCTTGCCGATTTGCCTTACGAGGAATTTTGGGTTTTGTTACTTAATCAATCAAATAAGGTTATCAACCGTATTAAAATCAGTCAAGGTGGTGTGGCTGCTACCGTTGTGGATGTGAAATTAATCCTTAAATCTGCACTAATGGAGCATTCTCCAGCCATCATTTTGTGCCACAACCATCCATCAGGAAATAAGATGCCAAGTTCAAATGACGACAACCTCACTGAAAAAATTAAATCGGCTGCTAAACATATGGATATTCGCGTAGTTGACCACGTTATTGTTTGCGATGGAGAGTATTATAGCTATGCTGATGAGGGTAGATTATAGATAAAATTGAGACAGATCAGGTTGTGAATTTCTTTTATTAACAGAAAAGCTTCAGCGAGTAGTAAAGCATTTAATATTTCAATTTTCCATTTATCCTCTTATTTTCTTCATTCAGTCAGAAAAAATTGTTCGTGCAGTCTAGTGGATTTAACTTTGTCGTATAATCAAATTTATAACGCAAAGAAGTATGAGACGAATAGTACTAATGCTGATAGTAGCAGTGGCATCGATGGGGTCGGTTGTCGCACAAACAAAAGGACAAACAGTGCGTGGAACAGTGGTCGATGCTTTCACCGGAAGTCCGCTGGCGGGTGCCACGGTGGTGATTGCCGGCACCAACCCATTGGTGGGTACAAGTAGTAATGAGCAAGGAGAGTTTAGTTTTCCGAATATTCAACCTGGACGATGGTCGTTTGCTTGTTCGTTTATGGGATTCAGCAGTCAGTCGATTGCTAATGTAATGGTGTCGTCGGGCAAAGAGAGTATGCTCAACTTTAAACTGACCGAAAAGGTGACTTCGCTCAACGACATCGTTGTGAAATCGAAATCATCGAAAGAAAAACCACTTAATGAAGCGGCACTGATCAGCGCACGCACCTTCAGCGTGGAAGAGACTGAGCGATTTGCCGGAAGCCTTGGCGATCCTGCTCGTATGGTGTCGAACTATGCCGGTGTGGTGACAGGTAACGACTCGCGTAACGACATTGTGATTCGTGGCAATTCGCCAATGGGGCTGCTGTGGCGACTCGAAGGCGTGGATGTGCCCAACCCGAACCACTTTGGTGCGCAGGGTACCACGGGCGGTCCAGTGAGTATGCTTAACTCAAACTTGCTGACCAACTCCGACTTTATGACGGGAGCCTTCCCTGCGGAATATGGCAATGCACTGTCGGGGGTGTTCGATGTGAACCTTCGCTCGGGCAACAAAGAGAAATATGAATTTACAGGTCAGGTGGGCTTCAATGGTTTTGAGGCAGCAGCTGAAGGACCGATTTCGTTAGGAAAAAACAATCCGAAAGGCTCGTTTGTTGTCGATTATCGCTATTCGACTTTGCAATTGGTGAGTAAAATGGGAATGGATTTGGGCACTGGCACAGCGATTCCCGAATACCAAGATCTTTCGTATATGGTAGATTTGCCCACAAAGAAAATGGGGCGATTCAAACTTATCGGATTGTATGGAAACAGCTTTATTCGCCTCGGTCGGTCATTCAACAAAGACGAAGTGACCAGTCACAGTCAGTTGGGTTATGCGGTAGATTTCGGTGCAGGATTGAACATCACCGCCCTTACACACACGCTGATGTTGAACGAAAACAGCCGTTTCAAATCGACGCTTTCGTATCAGAAATCAACTTCTTCTACAATTAACGATACTATCGATTATAAGAACAAAAGCTATTTTACGCAATATGCCGGCATATTGGACGAGAGTAAGCTTTCAGCTTCAACTCAGTTCAAACACCGTTTTAGTTCGAAAAACAATCTGACCGTCGGTGTCACTGCCAATGAATACTTCACCAATTACGAAGATTCGATTTACATGAAAAAATATCACCAGTTTGTGACCATCACCAAGGTGGACAACGAGCATTCTATCTTGTTAGAAAGTTATGTTAACTGGCAACACAAGTTTTCGGATAATCTGACATTAAATTTGGGTTTGCATCAACAATATTACAACCTCAATAAAGAGAACATCGTAGAGCCTCGTCTCGGATTTCAGTGGCAGTTTGCTTCGAATCAATCTTTGAGTCTTGGTTATGGTATTCACAGTCAGATTCAGCCACGCACCACTTATTTCTACAAAGGATTCGACGAAACAACTAAAACCTATTCTGAAAACAACCTCAATCTGAAATCGACCAAATCGCAACACTACATTGTAGGGTATGATGTGCATTTGGGGAAAGATTTTCGGATTAAAACCGAAGGATATTACCAGGCCATCAACAATGTGCCTGTATCGAAAGCTCAACCCGAATTTTCGATGCTCAACAACGGCAGCGGCTATTACATACCGACACTCGACAGCCTTGAGAACAAGGGCAAAGGTTATAATTATGGAGTGGAAATGACGTTCGAAAAATTCCTTAGTCAAGGCTATTATTGGTTGATGACGGTGTCGCTGTTCGATTCCAAATACCAAGGTTACGACCAGAAATGGCGCAATACGGCTTTCAACAGCAACTATGTGGTGAATCTGCTGGGCGGCTACGAGTGGAAGGTGGGAAAAAACAACTTCGTCACCCTCGATCTGCGAACCGTTTGGTCGGGCGGAAAACGTCGAACACCAATCGACCTTGCAAATTCGATTAAATTTGGCGAGGAGAAATACGATCTGACAAAAGTCTATTCAGACCGCTATAAAGATTATTTCCGTACCGACTTGCGCATAGGCTACAAAATGAATAGCAAACACTTTTCGCAAGAGTGGGGATTCGACCTTCAAAATGTAGGTGACTACAAAAATATATTCTCAGAACAATACAATGCACAAACACACGAAATAGCAACGGTTTATCAACAAGGTTTTATGCCAATGATGTTGTATCGGGTGAATTTTTAATAATGAAAAAAGAACAAAGAGTAAAGAGCAAGACAATTTGAATTTGTCATTAATCTTGGTTCTTTGCTCTAACATCTAACAACTACAAAAAAATGAAAAAGATTCTAATTATCAATGGACATCCGAACAAGGATAGTTTCAATGCCGCATTGGCAGCAGCATATAGAAAAGGCGCATTGGAGAGTGGTGCCGAAGTACTAGAAATCGTGATTGCCGATTTGAAGTTTAATCCAAATCTTTCGATGGGTTACCAAAAACGCACCGAGCAAGAAACCGATTTGGTGGAGGCTTGGAAGAAAATCGAGTGGGCAGATCACCTCGTGTGGGTGCATCCGGTTTGGTGGGGCGGATTGCCTGCCATCACCAAAGGCTTTATCGACCGGGTTTTCTTGCCTGGATTTGCATTTCGCTACCGCGAAAACTCCCCTTGGTGGGATAAATTACTGAAAGGTAAAACGGCGCATATCATCACCACGCTCGATCAGTCGGGTTGGTTTTATGGTTTGTTTTTCGGAAAGCCGAGTGTCAATCAGTTAAAAAAGTGCACGTTGCAGTTTTGTGGTGTGAAGGTGAAGAAAGTGACTTATGTCGGACCGATAAAAACCACCACCGCCGAGAAACGCGCCAAAATGCTGCAAAAAATCGAGTGCTACGGTCGCTCGTTTCGATAAATAAGCAGAAAATTCTCTATCTTGCCAACGTTTTAGGCAGAACATCTCTAACTTTACGACGATGAGTGAACAAAATACATTCGACATTAAGACCCTTTATCCTCGCTGGTACATCTATGCCGCCATTGTGCTGCTATCTACCGTGTTGATTGGTTACATGTTCTCAGTAGCGATGGGGTTGAGGTTTACGCTTTCGCACGTGATTATTCAATCGTTTGTGAGCACGGTCGTCATCTGGAGCGGTTGCATGGGAATTGTGACATTGACGTGGCTCAAATTTCCGTGGGAAACACGACCTAAAACACACATGATTGTCGAGGTTTCGTTTATTCTCATTTACCTCGCCACCTATATTTCGTGTTACAATTTGTATAACATAAGCGTTTCGGGTAAAACATTCGCAGCAGGATTGGAAGAGTACCGAGCCGATATTTCGATGACGATTTTGATTACATTCCTGATTACCTCCATCCACGAAGCTCATTTTTTCTATAAACAGTGGCAGTTCAATTTTTCGAAATCCATCAGCCTCGAAAAGGATAATCTACAAGCACAATACAACGCACTGAAAGCGCAAGTCAATCCGCATTTTCTATTCAATAGTCTCAACAGCCTGATGAATTTACTTGAAGATAATCCTAAGGCAGAACAATACGTGCAAAACCTGTCGGAGAACCTTCGCTACGTGCTGTTGAGCAGTTCACGCGAGACCGTCACGCTGCAGGAAGAACTCGAAAATGTGGAGAAGTACATTGTGTTGCAAAAGCTCCGTTTTGAGGAGAATTTCGAAGTGGAAGTGACGGTCAATATGGGTTCGTTGCAAAAGTTGATTCCACCATTAGCGTTGCAAATATTGGTAGAAAATTGTGTGCAGCACAACGTGATTTCGAAAAGCCATCCGCTGAAAGTACGCATTTTCGACGATGAAAAACGCATCACGATAGTCAATAATTTGCAGAAAAAAGCCGACCACGAATCCACTGGCAACGGACTGAAAAACATCGAAGGTCGCTACCGTTTTGCCGAAGAGGGGAACCTGAAAGTGGAATCGGACGAGCACTTTTTCTCCGTCTCCATTCCCTTGTTGAAGAATAAAAATTAAAAAAGATTAAACGCAAAGACTCAAAGTTGCGAAGGAATTAGAAATAAACTTTACTTTGCTCCTTCGTACCTTTACGTTGAAATATAATACACGATATGATAAAAGTCTGCATTATCGAAGACGAACAACCCGCCGCACAACGTCTGGCGAAGTTGTTGAAACAAGCCGCTCCCGATGCCGAAGTGGTGCAGCATTGCGACAGTATCGAGACTGCGGTTGCTTATTTGAAAGGCAATCCAATCGTCGATTTGCTGCTGCTCGACATTCAGTTGGGCGACGGGCTGAGTTTTGACATTTTCAAATCGGTGGATGTAGATTGTCCGGTGGTTTTTACCACCGCATTTGACGAGTTTGCTATCAAAGCCTTCGAGCTTAACAGCATCGATTACCTGCTGAAACCCATCCGCGTGGAGGCACTTGCGCGCAGCATCGAGAAATTCCGCAAGCTGAATCAATCCACTCTACCCGACCTGAAAATGCTCGCATCGCTACTCGATAAAGAGAAGCGCGACTACAAACAACGTTTCCTCGTCTATGCAGGCGAAAACCTCGTATCGGTGAAAACCTCCGAAATCAGCTACTTCTATTCGGTGGAGAAATCGACTTTCCTCACCGCGCAAAACGGTCGTAGCTACGCACTCGACCTTTCGCTCGACAAACTAGAGGAAATACTTAACCCGACGGACTTTTTCCGTATCAACCGCCAATACCTGGCAGCTTTTTCGTCCATCAAAAAGATTTCGTTGCAATCCAAAAGCCGCATTAAACTCACACTAGACCCACTCCCGAAAGAGGAGATCCTCGTCAGCACAGCCCGCACTCACGAATTTAGGGAATGGCTGGATAGATAATTCCTATACATTATTTCATTAGCGAGAGAGCCTCAAGCATGGTTTTCTCGCTTTTTTTTGTTAATCTTTCTGAATTTATTATTCATATGAAATAATAGTTATACTTTTGTAACCATTATAATAAATGAATATTTCAGATGAATAAACTAAATGTCGATGTGATTGCCGAAAACCTGATGTCAATCCATCCACTGTTGTACAAAAGCCTGACGCGCCCAGCCAAGACGAATAGCAACATCACACCGGGTGGCATGTTTGTGTTGGGTAGCCTCAAACGTCATCAAACGCTGTCGATGTCTGATATAGGCAAATGCCTCTCGATGCCTAAGCCGCACGTCACGGTGATTGTGGATAAATTGATAGAGGAGGGCTACGTGGAGCGAAGTAATGACGTGAATGATCGCCGTATTATCAATATTTCGTTGACAAAAAAGGGCGCCAACGATTTCGAAGAGTTGAAACTTGCCATCAGCGAAAATTTGAAAGAAAAGTTGCTATTGCTGACCTTTGAAGAGATTGAGCAATTATCCGTAGCATCGAAACAAGTAAAGGATATTTTGATTTCAATCTTATCAAAAGTCTAATAATTAAGGAGATAGTAAAAAAGTTAGTTTATATAATTAAGGTAGATAAAGATTATGGAAAAGGATCAAACAAAAAAAGGAAGCAATAAAAAAGTCTATATTCCACTGATATTGGTTGTGGTTTTGATATTGGGCGGTATAGTGAGGTGGTACATCGACTATTCGCGCTACATTACGTCGGACGATGCACACGTCGAATCTGAGAACGTGGCTGTAAGTCCAAAAATTCCCGGACGCATCAGTGCTGAATTAGCTCAGGAGGGCGATTCAGTAAAACAAGGACAGCTAATCGCAGTGCTCGACAGCACCGATTTATTGGCGCAAAAAGGTCAGGCTGTAGCTGGAAAAGTGCAAGCAGAAGCAGCTATCGCACAAGCAGAAGCGAAATATCAATTCGACCAAACAAACAACAAAGTGCTCGAAATTGCATTAGCTAAGGCGCAAGACGATTTCAACCGTGCGAAAAGCCAATTCAAAGGCGATGTAATTACCAAAGAGCAATTCGACCATGCTAAAAAAACGCTCGAATCTGCTCAAGCACAATACGATGCGGCGAAATCACAAATTAAAGTATCAGCTTCGCAAATCAAAAGTGCCGAAGCGGCTGTGAAAACTGCCAAAGCGCAGGTAAATGTACTTTCTACTCAACTCAACAACACCAAACTCTATGCACCGAACGATGGTATTGTAGCGAAACGCTGGTTGCTGAGAGGCGATATCGTTCAACCCGGGCAATCGATTTACACTATTGTAAACTCCAGCAAACTGTGGGTGAGCATTTTCCTCGAAGAGACAAAACTGGAAAACTTGCACAAAGGACAAGCTGTATTGTTCGACCTCGATGCTTATCCAGATGTCACTTTTACGGGTAAAATCTTCACGATTGGTTCGAGCACTGCCTCAACTTTCTCGTTGATTCCTGCTAACAATGCTTCGGGTAACTTCACGAAAGTGACGCAGCGCGTGCAAATCAAGGTATCGATTGATGGTACAAAAGAGGGTCAGAAGTTGTCTGATTATCACATTTTCTCGGGCATGTCGGCTGTTGTTAAAATCGTTAGATAAGAATGTCGAGAATAACAACTGCGCATAAGTTACGCCGAAAACTGCGTAACCGCGACTCTGTATATCATCCTCGCCACGACAACTACAAGTGGTTTGTGTTGGGCAATATTATGCTTGGCACATTCATGGCGGTACTCGACAGTACGATTGTGAATGTCGGGTTGCCCAAAATCATGGCGTCGTTTGGTGTTGGAATCGACAAAATTGAGTGGGTTATTACCGCTTACATGCTTGCCATGGCGGTCATGCTGCCTACTTCGGGTTGGTTGGCGGATAAGTTTGGGTACAAAAAGCTCTATTTTCTTGGCTTACTTTTCTTTACGCTAGGTTCGCTGCTTTGCGGATTGTCGTACGACGAAAACACGCTGATTCTTGCCCGCATCGTGCAAGGTCTCGGAGCCGGAGTGATTCAGCCGTTGGGAATGGCTATTATTACCCGCGAATTTCCGCCTCACGAACGGGGTATGGCGCTCGGATTTTGGGTGATTGCCGCTGCGGCATCTGTATCGTTTGGTCCGCTCATTGGTGGTTATTTGGTGGATAACTTTAGCTGGCAATTGATTTTCACGGTCAACATTCCATTCGGAATTGCGGCGTTACTCTTCACCATTATGATACAGCGAGAATTTATCAACAAACGGGTAGGAAAGTTCGATTTTATTGGGTTTATTACCATTGTCATCTTTTTGCCCATCACGCTGTATGCGCTCTCCGAAGGAAATGCTGCCACAAATACTGGAGGTTGGTCGTCACCGTTGATTCTGACTTGCTTTGCCATTTCAATTTTGTCGTTGGTGATATTTATTACACGAGAATTGACGATTGAAAACCCGTTTATAGAGCTTCGACTGCTGAAAGATTATAATTTCGGCGTGGGAAACCTAATTATGATGTTGCTGTTTTTGGGAATGATGGGAAGCACCTTCTTGCTGCCACTCTATTTGCAAAACGGATTGGGCTACACGGCTGTGCAAGCGGGTTCGGTATTTCTGCCGGTCGGTATTATTCAGGGAATCATGTCACCACTGACAGGTAAATTCTCCGATAAATTTGGACCAAAGGCGCCGATGTTGCTAGGAATTATATTGCTGACTTTCAGTTTTTATCTGAATTCTCAACTTTCGTATCTCACGGAGCACGATTTCATTATGACGTCGCTCTACATTCGTGGTTTTGCAATGGGAATTTTTATTACACCCATCAGTGCTGCGATGTTGATTACCATTCCGCGGGATAAAATGGCGCAGGCGTCGAGCATCACCAATACGCTTCGTCAGTTGGGCGGAAGTTTGGGAATTGCGTTGTTTTCGACCTTGCTCTCTACGCGGATTACCTACAATTCGCAGATGTATGGCACTGCTATTCAGGCAACTTCACAGCAGTTTAAGAATACAGCTGCCAATATCGCCTATTATGCTCAACAACACGTTGGTAGCAATATGACAACAGCCATGCAGCAAAGCAAATACATGATTCTGTCGCACGTCAATTTGCAGGCTTACATTCAGGGCATCAGCGACGATTTCTGGATTGCTTCGGTGGTTACCGGACTCGGAATTATCCCCGTGATAATGATGCGAACTAAAAAACAAACCGTATAAAAGATTCGAACAATGATATTTACGAAAATGAAAACCAGACTTCTTTTGTCGTTGACAATCAGTCTGTTGGTGAATCCTACAAGTGGATTTAGCCAAATAAAAGATTCGCTGACGCTGAATGCAATTATCAGCGAAGTGGTTCAAAACCACCCATTGGTTAAGAAAGCATTGGAAGAGTTGACTTCGGCCGATGCCAAAATCGGAGTAGCCAAATCAGGTTACTTGCCCAACGCGGACTTTGGAGCATCATACACACGTATTGGACCTGTGTCGGAAATCACCTTGCCGGGTTCGACCAAGTCATTTAGCCTGATGCCGACCGACAACTACGCTGCCACGTTCAGTGTCAGTCAGTCGATTTACGATTTCGGTCGTACGGCAAAAAGCATCTCGCTCGAGAAACAGGCCAAAGAGCTCACCCGTCAATCGGTGGAGCAGGTGAAACAACGCCTGTCGCAAACCGCTATTGCCAACTATTT
>JBAXGL010000073.1:0-10818 GCA_037139375.1 Bacteroidales bacterium
GGACTCCGTTTTTTAACTTTGCCATTTTTTTTAAGGTATTAATGACATTAAACAATAGAAAATAATAATCTCCGAAAACGAATCTTAGACCCGATTTCACTTATCAAAAGGCAAGGATTGTGCCATTTGATTAATCGGTGAATTTTGCGTTCGTTTGCCTGACAAAGTCAGTTGATGGCAGTCGGAGAAAACTCCATCGGTGATTTTTGCGTCTGTTTGCCTGACAAGTTGTTACCTTGTCACGTTTTTGCATTCGCTTTGGTTTTTGCATCGTAGCCGCTTTCGAGCAATGCTTCGATATCTGCCATCTTGTAGTAATAGCTACCATCTATTGCAGAATACTTCAACCGACCATTACTACGTAAAGTCTGCAATTTTCGGGGCGAGATACTCATGACCTTCTCCACCTCTCGTGAGGTTAGCCACGGCAATTCTACGCGACGAGTTGGCACCACTGGTGCAGCCGGTCGTTTTTGATTCATAAGTGAGCGAATTTCTGCCGTTAGAATTCGACCTTCTTCGCTCATTTGCTGATGGAACTGTAATAATTCTTTTAAGTCCATTTCAATACATTATTAATCGTAAATGAATGGACTAAGCGCTTAGTCATCTTTCGCTCTGAAAGACATGGCAAATGTAGTTTTCGTGTATGCGAAAAAAAAAGACACCGTTTGGGTCAAAATTCAAAATAGCAGACTGATCTTGCAAAAAATAAGAAAATATTACCCATATATATTTGTATATCAGATAAATACATCTAATAAACAAAATCACAACTATTAAGAACAAATCTAATTAACACCCCAAAAAGAAGAGATATAAGAGAAAATAACCAGTAGAAATTAGAAAAGTACAGATTTATGAAAATCTTAAACGCCTATAAATAAAGCATATACAAAAACTATTACAAAAAAGGGTGTCCTGAAATCAGGACACCCTTCCCAACAAAACAACAGTAAATCAGCATTATTCCTGCTTTTCAACTGTATAAATTGCCAAAAGTGCGCAAAATTCACAAAAATCCATTTTACGACAAAAGAGGCCTCGAAGTCAAAGTGATTTATGAAAAAAATAACAAAAAAATGCCCAAAAGCCATTTTCTGACTTTTGGGCTAGGAGGTCGGGGTGTTTTTGGGGGAGTTAGCGGCGAAAATCCTGGCAACGTGCAGTAATATCTGACAGCGATTAAAAAAAACACTACACCACAATTTTATCTACCATCAAATGGATATATTCTCGATTCTGTTCTTCCTGAAACAAGACATTATTCTGATTAAAGTTTTCCATCGACAATTCATCTTTCCAGTTGACATCTAGGAATTTTGTATTTGACAGAATAAATGAATTGAGTATCAGGCTCTCCCCAATTACCTGAGGCTGCACCTTTTCAGACAAGTATTTGTAGAACTGAATCTTAGCATCTTTTATTCCTCTTGAATTTCGTATGCCTTTTGGGTCGATAAACGACAAGTATTGCTTGCCCTCTTTCTTTATCCACAAAATAAAATCGGGATAGAAGTTGTTTCCTTCGGCAAAGAATCCTATTCCCTTCTTGCTCTGATTGCGCAATAAGAAAATCTCTTCTAAGCCCTTTTTCTCTTTAATTTTTTCAATCTGATTCTCAAAATCTTTCATAAACCGCATCTCAGTCTCATTCAATGCAACGGGATAGACTTGCACCTTGTTTTCGTAGCCTTTGCCTAAATAAATCAAAGGTTTATACAAGTGAATCAGAATATCAAAAGCCTCTACATCATTGGCTATCTGAATAGATTTGAATGCATCGGACTTCACTTCATTGTTCAATAGAATTACTTTACTTTCGATATCTTCTATCTCTTCGTTTTTGTTTAAACGAATGTCATATTGTACTATAAAATTGTCGTCTGATGGTTGCAGCAATCGGGTTTCGATATGGTCGGCATTAAATTTATTTTTGAAATAGAGGTAGTAAATCTCCATGTATTTCTTCAATAATACCACCGTTAATTCTTGCCAAACTGCCACATTCTTGAAAGAGCTAAATTCTAACTTATCTTGCGGAATATAGATTTTGTACCACGCTTTGCTACACATTATCGTCTTGAGCTGTTCCACGTCTATCTGAAAATTAGGAAAACTCTTTGCCGACTTGAAATTCTGTATCTCGAAATAGACTTTTGTCCAATCTACAAACTGAAGATGCATTTCATCGAGGTAGCAAACCTGCTTGTTTGACTCTACACGATTATTCTTCTGACTTTCGAGCGAATCAATTTTCGGATACCAATCCACTTCTACCTGTTTGTGGTTGAAAACGTTCAGATTAAGTTTCAGAGGAACAATCTCTTTGTGTTTGAAACTCTCCGACTCTTTTACTTGAATAAGTTTTAGTTCGCTGGCAAGATAATCCTCTTTCCTAACCGTTGGCACTGAAATGGTTACCCAATCGCCTGTATTGGCAGGCAAACCTTCCTCTTCGAGCAACTCTTTGAATTTCTCCATATAATTGGCTTTCACGCCAAATATTTGAAGCGTTTCGAGTGGGCGCAGGTGTTTGCGAATATCCTTGAGGTTTGCGGGTTTCTGATATTCATCCAAACCTTGCGAACGTTTCAGGCTAAACTCATACCCTTGCAAACGAACCCCACGACCAAAAAGCTGAATGATTTGCGAGCCTTCGGATTTACCAATGTTCATCAAGCCCATAGAGCTAACACGCCACGACGACCAACCTTCGGAGAATTTTTTAGAACCAATCAACAGATTAATCTCTTGTTTTGGCTCTCGCTCATTAATTTGAGCAAATAGCGATTCTGAAAAATCTTTATCTGCACCAAGTATGCCATTATTCATAGCCAAATCGTGCAGTTTCTTTTCGTCGCCAACATTGATCACACCGAAATATTTGTCGGTATCACCTACGCGAAGACCTAATTCGCCGTTTGCCCCTTTTAGATTATCAAGATAGAGATTGGCGCCAATACTTCGGTTGTGAAAAACCTCCACATTAATGCCTTCAAATATCTCTTCGGCAGTTAAACCTAATTCTTCGATAAATGTAAAACTGCCTTCGAAAATGGAATAACCTTTATCGTCAATCAGACCTGCTTTGTTTTTGAGAATTAAATGGATGTATTGCGTGTAATCTTCTCTATTCTTAAGAAAATCAGTGATAAAATGCACAACATCTAAAACGTCAGATGTATCCCTACCATTTTCTTTCCGCACCGCGTTTACACTACTTCCCACGAAAACCCACAATGGTTTGAAGAGTCGAAACTGAGAGGCTATCTCTGGCTTGGATTTGAATATCAACAACTGCTGATAATAGGATAGTAGATTGGCTGTTAGATAGATATTTTTGAAGTCTGCATTGTCTTCTTTTAGATTGAGAATACGGTAATCTTTACCATAACCATCTTCGTAAAAATATTTGTAGGAGTAATCGAACAGGATACTTTTGGCATATTCCTGCGTAAGCTCCTCTTTTTTCTTTCGTTCGGCTGCGCTTATTGCTTGCCCAAAAGTAGCTGAATACTCAAAAGCAAAACCGGTGGTACTCAGTTGGTCGCGGAAACGCTTCCATTGGTCGCCACTCATACCGCCGTGCCCTTCATCCACCAACACCAGGTTTTGTGTTTCGAAGCTATCTACCGCCACCGTTTTGTCTTTGCTCTCCTCGGAAAGTTTCTGAATTTCAATCACCTCCACTTCTCTTCCCGAAAACATGCCTGATTGGTTTTTCGAGAATTGATTTGCCGGAATGCCCGACAATTGAAACTCGGTTAAGTGTTGGCGGCTCAGTGGTTCATTGGGGGTAATGAGCAGAATTTTACTTCCGTGGCCTGATGTGTGTTTGTTGGCATAATAGAGGTATTGCTTGATATTGACGTGCATCAAAAAGGTTTTCCCTGAGCCTGTTGCGTTCCAAAAAGCCAATTTATTGAGGTCAGTTTCTTTGAATGGCGTTACCTGATATACCTCATCCCCTTTTTTGACTTTTGTAGCTTTCTTTCCTCTGTTTTGCTCTATCTGCTTCTCATTAAACTGTTTCACAAACAGATTGAGCTCGTGTTGTAATAGCTTTTTATTCCCGAAAAACTTATCGAGATAGATTTCTGTAAAGAGAAGGGACAGGTATTGAAAGTATTTCCAAACAATCAATTCATCGCGTCCATCCGATATTTCGTGGGTGTAGCGCACGATGTTTTCGTCGTATGTCTGAAGCATAGCTTCGGATATATGTTCTGACAAGTAAAGATGTGCTTTGAGCTGCTCCAAAAACTTGGTGTTCCCCTCTTCGGTATAACCCTCGCTTGTAGAGAGCTTCAACTCCTTGAATATTTCTACACCACTTTTAGAGAGTATTTTTGTGCCAATGGCATCAATGCCAAAGAGCGAAAGCAGGTATTTGTTGAGAACAATTTTATCGTGGAAATTTGCCATTTGTTTGTGTTTTCATTTCAATTGCCTCCTGCTTTAGCTGGAGGAAAATAGAATTTGTAAGAAATATTGGCTTTAGCCAAATCATTATTTAATTGTTTGGCTAAAGCCCTGAATCTCTGATTTCTTTAAGGAATGGGCTAAAGCCCAATCCAATTCATGCAGATAATCTACAACTCACTCTCATTAAACATTTTCTTAAAGAATGTCTCTTCTATCATCTTGATTTTGAACTGGTCCCCATCGGCACGCAAGTTTTCGAGATGGTGGTCGCCATTGATGTAGATTTGCTGAAACTCGCGGGTGCGAGCACTGTCGTAGAAGCGGCGGACGAGTTTCACCACATCATCATGCGTAGTGGTTTCCATATCGCGCCAGATAACTAATGTTTTGATGCCGGTGCGGGTAACGCCCTCTACCACTTTTATATCTTTTACGCGCTGCACTTTGCTTGCATACAAGCCAATGAGGTAGTTGAATGTCTCCACCAAATCTACTTTGGTCGGTTTCAATTCGTTATTTTCGGTTACTTTCAGTTGATAATCGAAAGGCTTGCGGAACATTTCCAGATTAAACAAATGCTCGCGACTCTCCATTTCGAGCATATAATGCAACAAATACTCTTCACTAGCACGCTCGCTGAAATCGAGTTGCGATTGATTTTGTAGTTCGTTGAGCAGCAGGTTGTTCAGCGTATCTTCGTAGCTCTCCAATACCTGATATTTGACAATCTGCGATATACCGACTTTGTCCTGCGGCTTACCGTTTTTCCAATTGTCGGAATAAATTACTTTCTGAATACGGGGCTTGGTAACGGTGTTGAAGTAAGTGCCCATTTCTACCAGAATATATTTGCGGTTGCCGTTGTCTTCGCGATTAAGCTTTATAGTAGCGTGACCTGTGGTACCGGAACCGGCAAAATAATCAAATATTAAAGAATCCTCATTATTTATACTGTTAATATATAATGTATCATAAACCGCATGTATACTTTTGGGAAAAGAAAAAGTCATCATATCTCCGAAAATTGATTTCAATAACTTTGTCCCATGAGATGAAGCATCATATTTAGAATTCACCCATACGCTTTTGGGTCTCATACCATCTTTTACATTGTCAATTATTTGAACCTTCCATTGTCCATCCTTATTCTGTTTAAAGTTAATCTCACCTTTTTCTAAATGTTCTAAAAATGAAGGTTTGGTTTTTCTCCAGACCCTACTCTTACCAACACTATCAATAGGTAGTATTTCGATTGAGTTGTCAATTTCAGTTAAACTAACGTTTCCTGTTTCAGGGGAATAATAAATTGGATAATAAGAGTTCGGTCTTTCTATTGGAGTAGAAAATCCGCCGGTACGAAGAAAATCTCGCCATTTATAAGATCCTTTCCCTTCTCCTTCCTTATATTGAGATAATTGTTCGACAGTTAGAGGAAAAAATGCAATCTCGGCATTATCATATTCTGCAGCATAAACCAAAACATATTCATGACTTGTAGCTAAATATTTATCATTGGTTCTTCCGCTAGGTTTAATCTCTATAACAAGATTACCTAGGCGATTACTTTTCAAATATACCAAGTCCAAAACTTGTTGTAGTCCAGAGAATTCAAGATCATCTATCGCACAGCACAAAATCCCACTAGAATTCAAGTAACTTTTCGAAATTTGGAGTCTATCAAATAACAAAGAATACCATGAGGAATGTTTATAGTCATTCTTGTACAAAAAACTCTCTTCTGATGTATTATAAGGTGGGTCTATGTAATTTACATCAATTTTTCCATCAAGCTTCTCCTTCATTAGCCCCAACGCCTGAAAATTCTCCGAATTAATCAACAGCCCATTCGTTTGCTCCTCCAAATCATCAAACTCGGCTAGCAATCTGTCTTTGAATTGCTCTTCGAAAAATTTCGTATCCAATACCAAAAACTGCTCAAAAGCCAATTGGCTATCGTTTTGTAATTCTACATCAAACAGCATTTTCCACTCTGCCAACTGGTCTTTATTGGCAAATATTTCAGGATAATAGGTTTCCGGAATGCGGTCGAGCGTAATACAATAGTCCGTGCGCAGAACAAACTTCTTTTTCAGCCACAGTTTTTTCTGAAAATTTTCTATTTGTGCCAAAAAGTCAATCACTTTGGTGGCTACGGTTTTAATGGCTTTTACTTTGCTGAGTTGCGCTACAAAAAAATCGGTTTGCTTTACGTTGATGTCGTCTAAGTAAAGCACTTCGTTTTTGATGTAAAAGTCCAATTCACGGCTCAGGAATCCACCCAAATCTTTGTGAATGAAGTAGTCGAAACTGTTTTTCGACACATAATCGTTCAGGTGTTTGTCCAACAGCGTCCGGCGCGGGTTCTTCTCCGTCGGGCTTAGTGCAAACACACCCGCAAATTCAGAAGGCACATTTTCGGTCAATACGCTTATAGCAGTAGCCAACAGAACATCTTGTTTGGTCGCTTTCGGAAATGGTTCGTACACGAAGTTGATAAACAACTCTCCATCAAGCACTTCTACTGGCAACTCTTCGTAAATGGCAAAGCGTCTTTCGGCATCGCCCTGTGTTTTGTTATTGTTTTGTTCAGTGCTTACTTCTTTAAGTTGGAAGGTTACTTTGCTGTTGTCGCCCAACAAAAAACTGTAGTTTTTGAAGTTTTCCGACGATTTTATGTAGTATTGGTCGTGGTTAGCCCAATGTAGTTTTACCTCTTCGCCTTCGTAAGGGATGGCATACACGTCCTTTTTGTAGCGGCGCATGGAGATAAAATCGCCATCCTTGTAATAACGACGGAAGAAATTGGCTAAGTGTGAAAACACCTCTTGCTCTAGCACATCGGAATTGTCGAGTAGTGCCAATTTCTCTTTGAGCTGCTTGTATTTCGGTGTTTCGTCGGCAACTACGCCAGCATCGTCGAGGTTTTTCTTTAGCGTTTTCAGCTCATTCTCCAATTCAGCTTTGTCGGCAGTTTGTGTCGCACTCAATGCCGTTTTTATATCTGTCGGTAGTTGCTTGTCGATAAACTCGTTTACCTGCTTGCGCTTTTGGTTGATGATGCGGTAAATGCCAAAATCGAGGTCGGCTTTGTTGAGTTCGAAAATGTCGTTCAGTACATCCTTCAGTTGGTTGTAGTTGCTCATATATAGACTATTAGTATTGTTGTTTATTAAACCTAACAGGTTTTTGAAAACAGTTAGGTTTTGTGGTTAGGTTTGTTCGCTTATATTATTTCGAATGATACCGTAAATAGCTCTTCTTCTTTGATGGTACGTGTCAATTTGCCTTTGGCTTCGGCTATCATGGCATCGCGTTCTTCATTTATTTCATCTTCGCGGTCGTATATCTCTTGCCGTAAGCGGTTGTATTTTCGTTTGATTTTAGAAATCTTCTCCTGCAAATCGAGCAACTCCTGGGCAAGGATATTCTCCTTGTGTTGCTCACGTTCCAACTCTTTCAACTTTTGTCGTTCCTCTTTCAGGTCAAACTCCAAAGCCTTTATCTTTTCGTCTGCCCATCGTTCAAATTTGGTGAATTCGCGCTGCATAAAGGCAGTATCAACTTTTTCTAGGTGGTCGAGTTTCGATTTTTTGTTTCGTTGGTGGTGCTTCTCCAACTTGTCTGTATCAATAATATCTTTGTCAACTACGGTAGCCGAAAGATTCAGTACATCTCGTATAGTTTGTTCGGAGATATTGGTATTGTCGGATGTAACTGCTGACAAAACAAGGGTATCGTGTTGCTCTATTTCTGACAAAACTGATAAGTTGGTGATTTTGAGTGCGCCCAGTGTGCCTCTCAGTTTGTCGAGTTCTTTGTGCTTGAAAGGCGATGAAGCGACATCGAAAATAAGGTGTGCTTGTTCAGTTGTCTCTTTTTTGGCTTTTGCCAACAGCTTTTGCGCCACATCGCTCTGTATGCGGTAATGTTTGGCATCGGTTCGCTTTTTGTTCAGGCTGTATCGTTCGCCTGAGTTGAGCAACGTGAATGTGAAATCCTGTTCTTCGAACTGTGCCAAATTGTGCAGGTAAAAACGGGTAATCTCCCACAACCATTTTTCGTATTTCTCGAGAAAAGTCTTTGTTTCGGAATACGAAATCCGTAATTTATTAATCACACTTCCTTCGAAATTCTCGAACAGCACACTTTGCACATCTTTTAGTTTTTGGTCGATAGACTCTTCAAATTCGGCTTTTAGCGCATCGAAATAGGCTTCTATTTGTGCTTTTGTGCGGCATTTCTTGTAAATCTCTATGATGCGCTTTTCGAAATCGACACCGCTTTCGATACTACCCAACACATGGTCGGAGGAGCCAAACACGCCTTGAAAGAGTTTGTATTTCTGCTCCAATAGTTCGTAAACACGGTTTTCCACCTCGTTTTCGCTGTTCAAGAAATTGACTACCACCACATCGTATTGCTGTCCGTATCGGTGGCAACGTCCAATCCGCTGCTCAATGCGCTGCGGATTCCAAGGCAAATCGTAGTTGACCACCATGCTGCAGAATTGTAGGTTGATACCTTCGGCAGCTGCTTCGGTAGCTATCATTATCTGATAATCGTCGCTTTTGAAGGCATCTACAAGGGCATTGCGAATGTCTATGCTTTTGGAATGAGAGAGTTTGCCGTAATTGTTTTTATCATTTACCCACTTTTTGTAAATCTCACCCGATAGTGCATCGTTGTTATTGCCATTAAACAATAGGATTTTACCTTTGTATTTTTCAGCAGATAGTCGTTCGAACAAGTATTGCTGTGTGCGAGTAGATTCAGTGAAAATCAGCGCTTTTTGATTGGCACCCAACTCTTTCAGTTTGTTGAACCCAGCCTCCAATGCAATGAGTAATTTTTCCCCTTTTTCATTATGCTCAATACTATTGGCGAGCAGCAAGTATTCGGTGAGTTTGGCTATTTCAACTTCAATATTTTCTTTATCCTGAGCCGTTATTTCAACTAAATCCTCTTCCGTTTCGGCTGTTTCATCTTCCTGATCGGTGTCGTCATCGTAGTTTTCGTATTCTTGCTCAAACCACGAAATAATTTCCTCTTCCACCACTTTCGAATTGCTCAGCAGCGTATTCAGTCTTTTAATCAGTGCCTCCAATGTTTTACCGATGGCAAAAGAGGAGGAGCCGAGCAGTTTAAACATCACCGACTCCATCAAATGCCGCTGCGAACGTGGCAACGCATAAATCGACTCCATGCGGAGATAATCTAACACATTGTTGTAGAGTTGCTTTTCGGGTTCGGTGGGTGTAAATTGTTGGGTAATGGGTATTCGTTCGCGATAAGGCACAAACTCACGTACATCTTGACGGAGCGTGCGGTGAACGATTGATTTAAGCTTTTCTTTGAGTTCTTTTAAATTGCCATCGCCATTAACAAAGCTTTTGCGGAACGATTTGATGTCGCCAAACACACCTTGGTCTATAAAACTAACCAAGCCAAACAACTCATCCAATCTATTTTGAAGTGGAGTAGCTGTCAGCAATATTTTCTTGTAATCTTTGATTGCTGATTTAACTCGGGCAGCAATACTTTCGGCGTTTTTGTGTACATTACGTAGGTAATGCGCTTCGTCGAGCACCACCAAATCCCACGAAGTGAGCTGTATTAACTCTGCCTGTTTGCTCGCAAACTGATACGAACATATTTTGATGGTTTTTCCATCATCGAAAGGATTCTTATTATTCGCTTTGTAGCTCGCATTAAACGATTTACTTTCCAACACTTCCGCTTTCAAGTAGAACTTGTCGGCTAACTCGTTTACCCACTGCTTGCGGAGCGATGAAGGACAGATAATCAGGATCCGCCGTTTATTTTCTGCCCATTGCTGACTCAATACAATGCCTGCTTCAATGGTTTTTCCCAATCCCACTTCGTCAGCAAGTATCGCCCCTTTGGAATAGGGCGACTTAAAAGCAAACAGTGCCGCCTCCACCTGATGTGGATTCAATTCGACTTGCGCATCCATAAGCGTAACGCCAAACTTCTCGGATGATTCAGAATTGGCGCGCTTGGATAGCTCGTAAGCGTAATACTTTGCGTGATAAGGGGTTATAGGGGTGTTTTTCATTGGCTTGCCAAGCGGCTGCCATTGGTCAGATTAGAAAAGTCACGGCATAAAAAAAGCGTGAGTCTTGTCTTATCCGCTCCAAAGCCCCTGAGAAGGCAACGCCAAAAGATAAGCCAAAATGACCCACGCCGTTTGGGGCGTGAGCATTTCGCATTATCATTCTTTTTGGCGTTCGCTTTATGAAATTTCTCAGGTTTCTTGGAGCGCGAACAATAGCAGAATGCTATTTATAAAATGTAATTACAATTTTTCTATTTACTGGTTACGATTGGTTTTGGTTGTTATAAAATTTATATTCTTCATCACGCTGACAG
>JBAXGL010000074.1:0-10786 GCA_037139375.1 Bacteroidales bacterium
AATCGTTGGTGGTGGCAAGCATTTTGAATGAATTGTGAAAACCTGCAGTGTAATATTCTAAGGTTCCTGTCGCTGTTATGTCATACACACAGCTATCGACAGTAATGTTTTTACATTGCGAGAGCGATAATGCACCCCCAATGTTTACAAATTTCAGATTCTTTGCCCAACTATTGTAAACGTTTGTGAACATGACACCACTTGCTCGAGGACGAGTTGTCGTTTGATCGACAAACGTGGCAGACTCAAAACACATATCTTCCAATCCTACATTCTGGATATACCGGTATTTTGCCAACACAATGTTGTATTTGGTTTTATAATCGAGGCGAAGCCGTTCTTTAAAAGTAATGCTATTACCTGAGACTGACTGTACAGTCATAATTTGACGACCTCTTCGAGTTTTTTTCAGGTTGTTGATACTAAAAAAGCTAGGATCCCAAGGTGCAAAAAATTCATTATGATAGAGTGGATCGGTCATAATAATATAAACCAATTGCCCCGCAAAGAACTTATCGGGGTGCGCTACTTGGATTGAGTTACTTTGGCGAGGAGCGTCAGAAGTTGCCAACGACAAAAAATCCGGAGTATCCTCCAATTGAAAAGCCTCGTAAATAGCATCAGTCGAATTCCACCAATCAGCCGTCAGCGGATCGCCCTCGTGTAAGCCATAAGTATGCTCCGAACCTTTGAGTTCAGGTGCAGCAAAATTGAGAATATTCGGGACTGACCATGCGCCAAAGTCGGTAGGGGCACTGTTTTCGTAGATAAGTGTTCCTCCAACTCCCGAGCCTGCTCCTCTGAGAATAATATTACTTGCACGTACCATGATGGGACGCACTTTAGTCCCATTCATTTCATTGGTGATCGGTCCCAAATTATAAGTACCTGCGCCAAATTTCACAATACCACCACCTGCTTTTGTGGCTGCATCAATGGTATTTTCAATCGCTGTATTGTCAGGGATACCATCATTCGGTATTGCACCATAATCATTTACATTGAAGACAGGGAGGGCTCCATCGAGCACTATAGGTAGTAATTGTTCTCCATAACCGTATCCTGCACAACTAAAATCAGGAAGTAGCGCAGAAGCTGCATTAGCTTTCCATGCATTAAAAAGCACAGAATTTGTTTGAGCATTTAATGCAATGAGAAAGGGAAAAAAGGCACAAAGCAAGAATAAACATATCTTTGTAAATCTGAAATTCATAAGCCTGATAATTTGATTGTTAATGAAGCCGATTTCCGCTTTTTTCCACTAGATAGATTCTGAAAAAACAATGATTTATTGATGCAAATTTATTGAAATTGGAAATGCAGAGGTAGTCAAATCATCATCACAAATGAATCATTTCACCGATTGACTACCTCACATTTCCCACATTCAAAAAATTATTTTTTTATCACTTTCACCCAACTAATTTGCTTGTTCAATTGGATTTTCAAAAGATAGATTCCTTTTGAAAGTCCATTCAAAGAGACTTGATTCACCTCTTGAAAAGAAGAAATAACCGCACCTTGTAGATTGACTATGGTTACATTATCTGCCAATTGGCTGAGATAGAGTTTATCGGTTGTTGGATTTGGGTAAATGCGAACCAACTGATTGGTTAATTTTGGAGAAACTCCCATTGCTATATCACTCACTGCATTTTGCGATTCGGTAGCACCAAGTGCCACCACACGATACTCGAACGAACCATTGGCAGGTTTTTCGTAGTCTCTCCACACTGATGGATTTGGGTCAAACTCGGCAAGTGTCCAAGTTGTGGCACCATTGTATGTCAAAGTGCGTCCTGCTCCCGACAATTTAGATGGTTTCTTTCCTGTCTGCATTGGACGAACGGCTGCCACGCTCCACGTATTTTCACCAACTATTCTACGCTCTACCCGATAGCCAATCTCTTGACTTAAATCGACAGTATCAGTACCAATGGTATAGTCTGGATTCCACGAAATTTCGTTGTATTCATTATTTAATGGTTGGTTAACTTTCACGCCTGTTGGCACAAGGATATTTGGACTTCCAGGGTAATCGTTCGTCATAAATATAGTTTCGTGAATGTTTGTACCTGCAGGATTATTCCCTGAAGCAGCTTTTGGAGAAGTTTCTGAAACTGTACCTTTGTTTGTATTGTTAAGAATCGCCAATTCGGCTATATAGTTAGCCACAGGTTTAACTACACCTGCAGTGTAACCACTCGCCTCACCCGAATTATTGAGAACAAGTGCGCCAACCACATTCACATCATACAATCCGATGTATCCACTTTTCGAAGTTCCTTTGTCTAGGTTCTTATTGTTGGTGATAGCCCAAGAAATCGCTTCGACACCACCTGCACGCTGCGAAAGAATTCCTTCACCATCGTTGCCTGTCAAAGAACCAGTTCCCCAATAACTATTACTATCAATCCAGATATTCTGACCACCCATGTCGAATGCCCGAGCCATATTATCGTCTGTCGTTCCAGTCGCTTTCCAGTTGCTCATTCGAGCACAATAGTGACCTGCTACGCCTACCACATCTGCCAATGTTGGAGGAGTGGCAGTAGATGTCGGTATTTGGTAGGGAATAGCGGTAGTAATACCATAAATAGTAGCAGCATCTCCAACAGTAGCCACAGTAGCCGAAGTTGCTGGTAGTCCGTTCGATAAATAAGCACGATCATTTACATTATTGATTATTTTCACCCATTTGCCTGATACTTCGATCCCTTTGTTACCGTGGTTGTAAACGTAGTTATCCCTTACAATCATATTGGGTTCGTATAATGGAGCACTCTCTTTCAGTTCAGTGCGTTGATTTATATTTACTAAACCAATCACACTTTTACCCAAATCTATCCCAATTTGCTTTGCTGGATCAAAAAGTACAGGCAATTTAAAGGCTTTATTCTGCATAGATGTAGCGTAAGGACTAGTGCCTAACATGAGCCACGCTTTATAAATAAAAGGAAGCGTAACTGGTTTAGTAATCGCATTAGATGCGATGAATACATTCTTGGCATCCACCGTAATACGCCCTGCAAAACGATAGGAATCAATTGCCAGCTGGCTGAAATTCTGCGTTTTGTTTGTCAGTCCGTTCTTTTGACCTGTAAGATATGTCCCACCAGCATCCATCAATACGGCTTCGTCGAAACGACAAGCCAAGATCAGACGACCGCTACCGGCTCCTTTGTAATCTGTACCTGCCTGTGCATCTGGTGTGGTCAATTTAGCACATCCACCAAATGGATCGTTGTAATGGGTTCCATCCGCTACACGAGTTTTCATCCAACCAAATTTAGGAAACACGCTTGAGTTTCCGTAAGTCTGAGCCGTTGCATCAGAATAAGAAGCAGCCCATGCATATTCAGCACCCCAATAGAGGCCGCCGTATTTGAATTGAATGAAACACACACCGATATTTTTAATGTCTTTCAATGTCTCTCCTACTCTTGGTTTTTGACCGACGAAGTTCCAAAAACTTGGGACTTTCTTGACTACTGTTGAGTCTGGGCCTTCTTGTTGCACCAAACGATCAACGAGCGGAAATTCAAATTTAGTGGTCAATTCAATTGCACCACCAGCTACTTCAGAGGCAATTTGTTTGGCAGCAGGTTTTTCGCCCATGATCACCACGCCACTGCGAAGCATAATACCTTCACCTTGTGGGGCAGCACCATCAACCCCAGCAGGGATATCAGAAAAAATATACGTGCCAGCAGGATAATAGAGCACTCCACCTTTAGCACCTAACAATTCAACTCCTTTTTCGTAACGAGCCCATTCGCCATTTACCGAAAGGATAGTCGCATTGGTTTTCATATTAATGACATTGGTCCATTGAATACTATCTGTCCAGATAGGATAACCTTTTGGATAAAATTCAGCGACTGGATTGGTTTGTGCCGAAATGCCAATACTGCAAAGCAGTAGAAGTAGGCAAGAAAAAAAGAGCTTTCTCATGATACAATTGTTTTAAGATTAAGAGAATTAAATGGTGAAAAAGCCCCCAAGAAATTGGGGGCTATATGCAGTTTATTTTTTGAAGAACTGTTTTGCAACCTGTTTTCCATCAGGTGATTGAACTTTCACGATGTATGCAGATGGTTTTAGCTGTTTTACATCAAGAGAAATAAATCCGCTTTCGCAAGAAGCAGTTTTGACCAATTTTCCAGTCAAAGAATAAATTGAGATTTTAGAACCTGACACCGATTGAATCGAGAGTGATTCTGAAGCAGGGTTTGGATAACATTTCAATTTGGTTTCTGAAATCGAGTTAATAGCATTGGTTGATAAATCGAAATAGTAGATTCCATCATCTTTCACAGCCGACAGATAAAGTTTTTTATCTGACTTCACCAAATCACTTAAATAATAAGTGGCACTTGCAGGAGCAGTTCTAGTTGCAGGAATTGTAATCCCTGTTCCAACGGCAGTAAATTGGTCACCATTATCAGTTGACACATAGACATTATTTATACTAGATAACGCATAGACAGCGCCATCGTCTTCACCAATAATTTTTCGAATCTCCCAATAAGGAACCCCTGCAGTAAGAGAGGCATCCCAATTGACACCCATATCGGCAGAACGCCAAACAACGCCATCATTTCCATTTTGTCCACCATAAAAAAGATAATTTGCACCATTGTATTTTCGAGCTAACAAAGCGTGTGGGTTGAAAAATGCTCCGACAAAATTATTTTTCCAAGTGATACCAAAATCTTCGGAATAAATCAAATAATTAAAATTAGTTGCAACTTTATCAGTTCCGTAAATCGTTGTGCTGCCAGGGAAAGTAAACAGCCCAATTACATTTTTGTAAACAGCCCCATCATTGGTGGTACTTTGAGCATAGTTTGTCCAGATTTCACCGCCATCGGCAGAACGCCAAATACCTCCACCCCAAGATGGAACAAAAATAATTGTTTTGTTGTCAGCATCTTGAATTTGAGTAAATGCACTTGAAGGGCCACCGAATGTAGAAACAGCAGTTTCATTAAACTTTGTTTTTACCCATGTAGCCCCATCCAATCTATACAATTGACTAGCAGATTTAGTTGCGTCATTAGTTGCTGTTACACTAACTACAGCCAACTTTAAAACACCAAAACTGAGATGAGTAACTTTCAACCCTTGCAACCCGAATGGTTCCCAATCGCCTCCGTTAGCCGATGGAGACACCCAAATACCATCGTAACTAGCTGCGTACAATTTACCACCATCGAGCGTCAATCTATTAATGTTTAGATTAATAGTACCACCACCTACTTTGGTCAAGTCCAGTTTTTGCCACTGAGCAAGAGATAACATCGTGCTCATAACTAAGAGCAGGATAAATAATGTAACTTTTTTCATGATTAAATAAAATTAAATGATTAGAAAATACTATATGACCTCACTAAATTAAAATTCGGAAACAGAGCAATAAAGCATCTAAACCGATTATAGAAAATCTATTTTTTCACAAATCGAGCTACAATCGTTTTCCCATTGGGTGTTACCACTTGAAGAAGATATACAGAAGCAGGAAGATTCTTCACATTCACATTTGTAGTAAATGCAGATGCGGCGATAGATTTCTCCAATTTGCCAGTAATTGAATAAACGGAAATTTGAGATCCTTCTTTCACACTCACTATCAGTTCTTTTTGATCTTTGCCGATTTTGAAATTCAATTTATCTTGAAAAACAGTAGTAATACCAGTAGATTTCAGATCAAACGAGTAGATTCCATCATTGTAAGTTGAGAGATATAGAAAATCTGTAGATTTCACTAGATTAGTTAGAAAAAATGGTTCTCCTGCTGGTTTTGGCATGGTTGCAGGGAAAGTTATACCTGTACCAACTGGCGCAAAACTATCACCATTGTCAGTCGATACATAGACGTTGTTTGCGCTGCACATTGCATACAACGGGCCATCATCATCACCTATTATTCTACGATTATCCCAGAACTCAACCCCTAAAGAAAGCGACGCATCCCAATTTGCACCCGCATCAGCCGAACGCCAAATCACTCCTTGATTGCCATCTTTGCCACCCCAATAGAAATAAGACTTGCCACCCACTTTGCGTTTGTGAAAAGTCCATGGATTAAAGAAATTGGCAACAGGAATGTTATTCCACGTCGCTCCAAAATCGTCAGAATAGATAACATATTGCATATTACTGGCAAAATTATCGCCACTAGGTTTATCTGTGCCATACAAAACAGGATCCCCATTATATGAATAGATTCCTGGTATCTTTTTATAAAACAATGCGTTAGGTGTAGCATCGCAAGGTGCATATGCACTTATAGTCCACGTATCACCGTTATCGGTAGATCTCCAAATACCATTACCCCACGTAGGAATAACGATGACGGTTTGATTACCATTTTGAATTTGAGCAAAATTGATCAAGTTATCAAGTGCGGTACCAAATATATTTAATTTCGTTGGATTAAAGTTCGTATTCACCCAATCCGTGCCGTTGAATTTGTAGAGTTGTAGCGTCTTTTTGGTAGCATCATCGGTAGCAGTTTCCGCAACCAATGCTAATTTTAGCACGCCAAAGCTAAGAAGAAATACCCGCTTACCTTGCAGTCCGAAAGGTGCCCAATCTGATCCTTTTGCCGAAGCCGATTCAAAAATACCGTCTGCAGTAGCGGCATACAGTTTACCATTATCTAGCGTCAATTGATTGACTGCATTGCTGATAGCACCTCCACCCATTTTGTTAAGATCTATTTTTTGCCATTGAGAATAAGTATGATTGGCAAAACTTACAAATAATGTAATAAAAAAGAGTAGTGTTTTTTTCATAAAGTATGGTTTTAGATTCAACTATATGACGTAAAGAAAAATAGAACACCTTAACAAACATTCAAAAAAATTGAGGTCAATAAGGGAAATTATTTTATCTGAATTTTCTTTGAAAACAAATTATTTCCAACTTTCACTTTTAGTATAAACATTCCTCGTAATTTCTGATCAAGAGGCAGTTTCACGAGCTCAAAAACACTATTTTTCTCCTTTGTCAACATTAAAACAGATCGACCATTCAAATCAAATAACTCAATCGTTACGCTTCCTAGATAATGGCTATATAACTCAACATTTAGCAGTTCAGTTGCTGGATTAGGATAAACTTTGAACGACACTACCTCGCTAGTTGTGCTATTAATAGCTGTAAATGAGCCTGGATTGTACACCGGAATGACATTACTAAAATCTATTCGCAAAGTGTCATTACCGCCATCGTTAAGCCTTAATACACTGTGCTTAAGAGAAAAATTAGGGCCATCAAATACACCCCACTTCGAATTAGTAAAATCGAGAGGTATATTGTTAACAGACCATGATGCAATACGTCCACAACCTTCACCCGAAGGCCAAGTTGGTTGAATGAATGGTGGTGATTTTTGTGCTATTTGTTGAGTAACTGTACCAAATCCCCAATCGAAAAGCGGTTCAGAAAACGTACCCGACGAATTGTATTGAATGTTCAATACATCACCTTTGGCAGATGTGTAGCTTATTCTATCGGCTGAAATATCAGCTTTATTCAGTGAAGAATTCGCTAAAACAGCATTCTGAAACGCAATAAACGATGCATATTCTTTTTTGGAACCCGCTTCTAATATTAATCCACATAAACTGCCTTGCGCCGCAGCATCTTTTAAGGCATAATTATCAGTTGCTGTGGAGAAAGTAGGAGCCGATTGCGCTATGGAACGGACTGCAACATAGTTACTGTCCATTTCGTAGAATTCAATATTATTTCGGAGCAGTCGAGTTACTGTTGCATTCTTTTTCCACACTGCCATATATGAAAAGTTGATATTGTTAACATCTGTTGAAATTGCTACAGGATTTGCTTTGCCATCGTTCGGAAATCGTTTGCTAAAATCCTTTGCCCAACTAGTTTGCCAATTTGTAATGATGGTTTGGATCTGGGCGAAAAGTGAAGTATAATTGGTCGGCACTTTGGTCATTTGCACCAATACATTTTTGTGATGCACTAATTGATCCCAAGGCATTCGACTACGAGCTTTGTTCCATTCTTTTGAACCGTAGCCGACAATTACATTGGCAGTTTTGACAGCATTTGTTTGGTCTGGTGTAACTTTTCCTACAAATTTCCATGTTTGAAATTGAGTATCACCACCCGTAAATCCACCAAAAGGCAAATACGCAGCACCCAATGTGTAAGTATCTCCAATGTAAAACGTCTGCTTAACTGCGCCGGGATTATTCATCAGATATTCGCCTTTACTATTGTAGTACATCACGTTTTTAGCAAGTTGCTTCTTCGCTAATCGCACTGCTGTCAATGGTGGACGATAACTCGAAACAGCGGCATAAACAGCCGTCGATGCTTCCATATTTTGAGAACCAACTGTCCAAGATATTTTGCATGGACTATCGCCAAACCACAACCACGAAAAGTAATCGCTGCCAGTTACCACACTTTCATAACCTGTGCTATTGCGCGATTCGTAACCACCTACAATGCCTTGTGTGTAGTGCAATGCCATTTCGCAGACATAATAATCGAGAACCGCTTGTGCCACTTTGCGCACATCCGCATCTTTGGCTCCTTCGTACAATGCCAACCAACCAATAATGGCGTATGGCTCATAGGTGCTCGAATTCCATTCTCCAGAACCAGTTGAGTAAAGCGTTTTTGCCCAATCCATAATCCAATTTTTAGCTTGATCTAATTTTTGTTGAGCATCAGGATATTCGGAAGGAAAGCTATCGCGGGCAATTTGCGCGTATAGATAGGCCGATGGACGCGTCATTGCAAGGTGGTTTTCGGTACCTTCGGATGTGAGCAAATTGTAGCTATCATCTCTGTTCCAAGCTGCATTGAGGTAATCTCTAACATTGTCTTTCACTGAAGGCGCATCCCAATATTTTGAAAAAATATATGTTTCGCCCACCAAATTAAAATGGAACCGATTTTGGATGCAACCACTTGTATTAAAATGAGGAAGGTATTGATTGCCTTTTGTGTTAGTTACACCATATTTCTGAAATGAAGCGACCACAATTTGCCAATTGTATTTTCCATAATCAGATGGGTTGCAATTATACCAGCCTGATGCATCGGCTTTGTAATCGTCGGCAACATAATTGATAATTTGTTGCGAACGAGCTTGAAAATCAGTTTCGTAGGTTTGTGAAGATAGAACAAAAGAGATACTAAACACAAAGAGAAATAAAAGGCATTTTTTGACAGTCAACATACTTAATAAAAGTGTTTTTATGATTCAACTATATTGACGAAAAAAAAAGATAAAAACCTCAAAGAAAAATGAGATTTTTGGTTTGAATATTAGATAAAAAAGAACGCAATTTCGAAAATAAAACTACCTCACGATGTAAATATTTTCGTTTTTAAAATTCATTATTTTTGAAATATCAACTATTACCATATTATTAGATGATGTTTGAGAGAAATGAATTTCAAGTATATTTTGTTTCTTATTGACAATCAATAAACAGGGTTTTAAAACATTCAATTTTAATCTTTGCCAAGGCAAATGAATTTGATTTGGATGGTAAAATACCGCTTGAATTTGGCCTAACTCTTTGTTGTAAACAGCTTGCACTGTGGAGTCGTTTCTGAGGATTTTGATATTCTTCTCAAAACAATAATTCTTTAAATCATTTGTCCCAACACCGGGAAGCATGGCATAAAAAAATGATTTATTTTTTTCGTGTTTGCCAATTTTCATCCCCAAAGTGAACACCTTTTTTTGTATTGTATCTGCTCGTCCATTGGTGTCAATGGTTTTCCACGAACCAGTTTGGATGTTGTTCTGAATTTGAAGATTCGTTTCAACATTTTTGGAATAATACGCAATGGAATCGTGCCATACCCAATTTACAGTTTTCGACTGCTGTGTTTCTGAAGTTAAAATCTCATTATCAACTTGTACTTCGCCCTTCGATAAGCATTGATTAATGCTCTGAAAGAAATCATTGTCGCCATTGGAAGTGAGACCAGCCACCATACACACTATCTCTTTGTCGAAAATAAACCACGCTCGCTTTGCTTTGATATTATCGTAAACATAATCGTAGCCAAAACATCCATATATTCCATCACTCACGCCATACACAAAGGAAGTTTTACCCGTGTTGCCTTTTCCCCAATCAAAAAGTGGCAGGGGTTCGTTGCTTTGCTCAATAATAGTTCCAGGCAGTTTCCGCCAATTCCAAACGGGGAAAATGTCTTTGTATTCATCCCCTCGCCTGACCAAAAAAGTATTTCCTTTGCCTAAATAATATCCTTTCTGATTTTCTCCATTGCCCGATTCACCACCAATAATACGGTTGGATGTACCTCTTATTGAGAAATAATAGTTAGGTCGCTGATGTACCATAAAGTCCGAGCGATAGAAATTATGATTGCCAATTATGGGTTCTGTGCGACGACCGCAAGTCAGTTGCGATTCGAAATCTTTATATGCAGTTCGATGTTCTGTGTCAATTTCATTCAGCATTTCACAAGCTAAAACCAAGGGATATATTGCGAACTTCTCACGCGTAATTTCACGTCCCTGAGCATTGTAATCAAAAAACTGATTGCGGCTCATCCATTGCTGACCGTCAAATAAAAAGTGCGATAAAATATCAATTTTTTCCTTTTTAAATTCCCAAGCCGTGCCTTTGGCTAAATAGGCATAACTCACAGCGCGCATAATAAAAGCTTTGCCATAACCAAACGAATAGAGCTGTGCTCCATGCTGATGGAACGAGAAATCAGGCTGAATGCCTTCATTTTCAGTAATCTTTAT
>JBAXGL010000075.1:0-10751 GCA_037139375.1 Bacteroidales bacterium
TCGATATAGCCAATGCGAACACGATTGTGGTGAATAATGCACAGAATTTCGGACTTAGCGACCTGCATCAGTTGCGCGGTCGGGTAGGGCGTAGCAACAAAAAAGCGTTTTGCTACCTCTTTGCGCCACCGCTCTATATGCTCTCTACCGAATCGCGCCGCCGATTGCAAGCCATCGAGAATTTCTCAGAACTTGGAAGCGGAATCCACATTGCGATGCAGGATCTCGATATTCGTGGAGCGGGCAATATGCTCGGGGCAGAGCAGAGCGGTTTCATTGCCGATTTGGGTTACGAAACGTATCAGAAAATTCTACAGGAAGCTGTCACCGAACTCAAAAACGAAGAGTTTAGCGAGCTATACCGCGATGTGGAGATGCAAACTATGGCTACTGAAACCGGTGAGCATAGCTTTGTGGCAGAAACAATCATCGAGTCGGATATGGAGCTGCTCTTGCCAAACGAATACATCCCGAGCGATTCGGAGCGCATCTCGCTCTACCGCGAGCTCGATAATATGGAGCAAGAGAGTGACATTACCGCTTTCGTAGCTCGTCTCGAAGACCGCTTTGGTCGCATCCCTAGCCAGGCAAGGGAGTTGATTCGAATAGTTCGCCTGCGTCGATTGGCAAAACGCCTCGGCTTCGAGAAACTAAGCCTGAAAAACGAACGAATGTTTGTCTATTTTATCACCAACGACGATTCGACTTATTACCAATCGGAGGTGTTTGGCAAAGTATTGGCATTTATATCGGCTAATCACAAAATTTGCCAACTACGCGAGAAAAATGGTAAACGTTCGATGTTACTACTTCATATAAAGTCTGTGGAGACTGCAATTCATTATCTGGAGCGGATGTTGGATTAGCTTTTTTTACTTAAATTTGAACAACTTGCGCCGACTTTGAGTTATATGTTTATTCACTTCTTTTGTGAAACAAAAATATTTAAATCATTAACTCAATCAACGAATTATGGATTCATCAAACAATGTAGGCAAAGCGCCTGTAGCAGTAGAATTAGAAGAAGGAAAAGCGTATGCATGGTGTGCTTGTGGAAAATCGGGAACCGGTTTTTGCAACGGATCTCACAAAGGCTCTGGACTCGGCCCTAAAATGTTTAACGCTGCAAAATCAGGTGTAAGCTACATTTGCACGTGTGGAAAATCAAAAAATAGTCCTTACTGCGACGGATCGCACAAAGCATAATTACGTTTAATGAAATTATAACCCTTGTCGAAAGATTGGGGTTCTTTTTGTTTATAATCAATCGTATTTTTAATCTTTAAATCTTACAATTATGAGTAGTATCGAAATTTCGAAAGGAAGAAACATTGCGGCATGGGTGATTGCCGGACTTCTAACTGCGTTATACCTTTTTAGTGCTGCTGGCAAACTCTATTTTTCACCCGAAATGATGGAAAAACTTCATCTTGAAAATTGGAGAATCATTATCGCCATAGGTGAAATCACTTCAGCAATCCTGTTTTTACTCCCCAAAACAAACAAAATTGGCACTCTTTTACTTAGCTCATATATGGGTGGTGCCATCATCATTCACATGACCAATGCCGAGTCTATTATTATGCCATCAGTCGTGTTAGTATTAGTTTGGATTGTCGGGTATCTGCGTAATCCTGATTTACTGAATTAAATCTGTTTTTCATTCAAACGGGATTATTATTAATCCCGTTTTTGTTTTAAGATGTGGTGTAATTCAGATTCTTAATTCTACAATTAGCTTAAATCCAACCCTCCTTCACACACTTGACGATGAGTTCGGCAGTCGACGATGTTTGTGTTTTCGTAAGAATATTCTTGCGATGGTTGAGCACCGTATGGACGCTTAGAAAAAGCAGAGCTGCGATTTCAGCACTGCTTTTTCCTTGCATAATAAAGACGAGGATCTCTTTTTCTCGTTTGGTGAGTAGCTCTTTTGTAGGAACAAATATTTTCTCCACTTCCACATTCAAATACGATGGTTCGCCTTCCATGCCAATAAATGATAATATGGGCGTTCCCTCTGTTTTTAGGTGCGAAATATCGGTGTGAATTCCTAATGATTTATTAACTCCACCATCTTCTGTAGTTTCCAAAGTAACAACTTGTTGCAAAACCCGGATGTAATCTCCACTCTTTTTCTTTACCCGAAAGTCGTATCTCACCTTATATTTGAAAATATTATCTACAGTAAGTTTACTAAAGAATTCAGCCACTTTATTCTCAAAATTCACATAATATTGGACATCATCGGGATGAATGACCTCTGTGAAGAAGAAATTTGGAGTGAACTCATTCGGCGAATAGCCGAGTATATCGGTAATACTGTGACTAACAAAAGAAAGTTTTATATTCTGTATGTCAAAAATATAGTAATAGAATTGCCCTACATGAATGATATTTAGTAGCTTTTTGTGTATTTCTAGTTCAACGTCTAAGCTTATCTCTTTTCCATCCCTGATGATGCCATTCCAAACTCTTTGAGCTTGGTCGAAAGGAAGTAATTTTTTTGCCATAATGTTTGAGCTTTTAAAGACAGATTTAATAATAAATATCACTTCATTTTAATTCGAGCAATTTCAGATAATGTTGGCAAAAGCTTGAGAAATGTGTTAAATTTATCATTTATAGTTGGTTTTTGTGTCAAAAATGACTAGTTCTAGCTATTGTTTTTTAATATGTTGTGTATTACTTTTATGCCGGAGAAATATTATATTTTGAGAAAAACATACTTTGCCTTTAGGTGACGCTTTTTTTTATGCCTCAAAAATAATAGTTTTTACTATTTTTTTTACTTTTTAATGCTATAAAAACAATAGCATATATGTTAAAGCTGGTTATTTAACACTATCCGCTGTAAAATTGGGTAGGAAATGCTAATAATTGAAATTGAAAACGAATATAAACATATAAAACTTACGATGATGAAAAAGCTTCTACTCTTTGCCATATTGGCAACAACCATGTTTTTTAATGTGCAAGCACAAGCGTACAAAATTGTTTATGTAACCATTCCCGGTACACTCGAAGCTCTTCTGACCGATGAAGATAAAAGAACTGTGGCAAGCCTTACAGTTCAAGGTCATATTAATCTTATTGACATTGCTTTTTTATGTAAGCAACGGTTTTCAGTGATTCAAAATTTAGCCATATTACTTATGAGCGATGCTACAATTGAGCAATATTATGGATCGTATTCAAATTATGATACTCCGGAGCTTTATCCTGCCAATGAAATACCTCATACATTATTTCAGTATTTATCCAATCAATTACAATCTATTGATTTGCCAAATTCGCTAAAAGCTATTGGATATGAAGCTTTTAGAGGCTGCAGCCTTCTTACAAAAATCAATATTCCTAATGGAGTTACATCAATAGGTGAACAAGCATTTGAAGGTTGCACTGGCTTGACAAGTTTATCCTTGCCAAGTTCAGTTACTTCAATAGGAAGATATGCTTTCGTTTCTTGTTCAGGATTGACAAGTGTAAACATACCAAATGGAACAATTGGAGAAACTGCTTTTGGATCTTGCACAGGATTATCCAATCTAACTATTGGCAATGGGGTTTCTTCGATAGGCAAAGCTGCATTTATTTATTGCACAGGATTAGCCCGCATTACGATACCGAATTCAGTAACTTCAATAGACGATCAGGCTTTTGGACAATGCATTGGGATTACTACTGTAAATATAGGAAGTGGAGTTACTTTTATTGGGAATGACGCTTTTTCAGGATGTACCGGATTGACCAATATTGTAATTCCCAATTCAGTTACTTCATTGGGTAATGGTGCTTTTTACGGTTGTACAGGGCTAAGTAATGCAACTTTAAGTAATAGTCTGACTTCTATTGGTTATAGCACATTTATTGATTGCAATAAACTTATTGGTATAATTATCCCTAATTCAGTCACTTCAATTGGTATTTATGCATTTCAACAATGCTCAGGGCTTACTACTATTGTCATTCCGAACTCAGTCACTTCGATTGGAGAAGGTGCTTTTTCATATTGTAGTGGGCTGACTACCATAACCCTTGGAAGTGGTGTTACTTCAATTGGAACCGGTGCTTTTTCTTCATGTCCGTCATTAAAAACCATCAATAGTTTAAATGCAACCCCTCCAACGTTGGGCTCATTTCTTTTGACTATATCGAATTATACACAAGCTCCTGTTACCGATGTTTTTGTCCCAAATATTACTGCCCTTAGAGCCTATAAAGCTAATCCTAGTTGGATTGAATACTTCCCCGGCAATATAATTAAAACCAATGTTACGTATTCAGTTAAAGTCCCTCCTGAAACAAATGACTGTTACATTGCTGGTATTTCAAATGGATGGACATTTCAACAATTGAACAAAGTAGATGCAACACATTACAGTACAAGTATATTTACTTCAACTCCCGACGGATACAAATATTGTTCAGGATCTGCTTGGGCATATGTTGAAAAGGATGCAAATGGAAATGAAATAGCCGATAGATCTTATTCAGCTAACGATGTAGTTGCTAGTTGGGCTTCTATTTACACCGATGTAAAAACACTCAATTCCAATCAGACCAAACTTATTACCAGTAAATCGTCTATCAGAGCCGAGTTTGACGGAAATGCACGAATTGAAGTTTGTACATTAAGCGGATTATTGTTAAGGCAAGCTCAAGCAACAAATACCTTCATCGTTGATAATTTGAAAGCAGGACTATATATTGTCAAGATCAATGGAGTGGCTTATAAAGTGGTGGTGAGGTAGAGATTTAAAATCAAGTCATAGCCTCGCTTCGGAGTGAGGCTATGAATAAAAAGCAAAACAATGAAAACGAAAATCTATTATTCTAAACTCTTGCAAATTGGATTGTTGTTGACTTTTTTACTGCCTTTCTTCCCAAAAGGGTGTGACCAAAAGAATGCACAAGTATCACCAGCAAAGAGCTCATCCATTGTTATGGTCGACTCTTCGAAGCAAGACAGTAATTCATTAGCAATGAAAAATGAGCTTACGGTTGCCAAAAAGAGTACAGCATCTACAAATGGGGACAATAACAAAATTCAATCTCATGATTCGGTCGGTGAGACTGAATTATCTACCATGCTATCGTCGAAATCACAACTATTGAAAGTGATTCTCAGACCGAATGATGATTATACAGGTTTATCCGTAGTGATAGATGGACTCACTTTACTCAAATTAGGGTCAGGTTTGCTTTTCGTATTTGTGCTGTGGATTATAGCTTTGATTGTGAAGATGAAAGATTACAATAGCATTTTCAATCTGATAAACCTTATCGGACTACTTTTCCTCTTTGTCTCCAATATGTTGGGCGAAATTAGATTATGGGGTTTCTGGGTGTGCTTTATTTGGGGTGTTGCAATGATTGTGTACGACACCACTATTCTATTGAAATTAAGAAATGATAAGACAACAATAAGTGCCTGATGGATGTTAGAATATAAACTAGAAAATAATAGTTGAATCAAACAATACAAACATATAACAATTACAATTATGAAAAAATTATTCTTTATTTTTTGCAGCATGTTGATTGCTCTTGTAAGCAATGCACAGATTATGACTACTATTGCCGGAAATGGTACAAGGGGATATAGCGGTGACGGTGAACCTGCTATTTTGGCAAATCTATATGCTCCGAGTGGAGTGGCATTAGATGCATTAGGTAATATTTATATTCCAGATGCAGGTAATTCGTGCATTCGAAAAGTATCAGCCTCTACTGGAAAAATTACTACGGTAGCTGGTAACGGTACGTCTGGTTATAGCGGCGATGGAGGTGCCGCTACTTTAGCTCAGCTCAGCTCTCCAGAAGGAGTAGCAGTAGATGCTTTGGGGGATATCTATATCACAGACGGTACGAGAATCAGAAAAGTAAAAGCTAGTACAGGTATAATCAATACTATAGCAGGTAATGAAACATCTGCTTATAGTGGCGACGGAGGTCCAGCCATTTTGGCTCAGTTTAAATCTCCATATGGTATTGCTGTTGATGCGTTAGGAAATATTTATATAGCCGACTACGGGGGACAGAGGATTAGGGAAATTATCGCAAGCTCTGGAAATATCATTACAGTAGCTGGCAATGGAATTGCGGGGTACACAGGTGATGGATTGTTAGCCACTACAACACAGTTGAATTGGCCATCAGGTGTAGCCGTTGATGCTTCAGGAAATATTTTTATAGCTGACAAAGCTAACAATAGGATTCGAAAAGTTAATGTTGGAACTGGGATTATTACTACTATTGCAGGGACTGGAGCCGCAGGTTATAGTGAAGATGGAGTTCCAGCCACTTCAGCTAAGTTAGTGAATAGTGGAGGTATTTCAGTGGATAGTTCTGGAAATATCTTTATTTCAAATGAACACAGAATATGTAAAATCAATGCATCTAACGGTCTCATCACTACAGTCGCTGGTCAAATAATGGGAGGATTTAGTGGAGATGGTTATTCAGCCACCTCTGCTCAGCTTAATTCTCCTTCAGGCGTTGCAATAGATGCATCTGGAAATATATATATTGCTGACGTGGGTAATCAACGAATTCGAAAAGTAATAATTGATGCGCCAACTATTACGTCTTTTAGTCCAACAGTTGGAAAAGCTGGAACAATCATTACTATTACTGGAACAAACCTGACAGGTACTTCTTCTGTAAGTATAGGTGGTACTCCAGCTAGTTCAGTTACTGTAGTTAATCCAACTACCGTTACTGCCGTTGTAACAACCGGAGCTACTGGAACTATAATTATCAATACTCCTAATGGTACTGCTACTAGTTTAGATATGTTTACATTTTTCGCTGCACCAATGATTACATCAGTTACCCCTACATCTGGAGCAAGTGGCACGATAATTACCATTACAGGTACGAACCTTACAGGTGCTTCGGCTGTGAGTTTTGGTGGAACTCCAGCAAGTTCATTCACTGTGGTTAGTGCAACTACAATTACCGCAGTTGTGGGAAGTGGATCAACAGGGCATGTATATATAGCCACCCCGGGTGGAACTGCAGAATGGTTAAATGCGTTTACATTTATATCTCCTCCATCAATTACATCCTTCACCCCAACATCAGGTGAAAAGGGCACGACTATTACCATTACAGGATCAAACCTGATTGGTACCACGACCGTAAGCATAGGTGGTACTTCAGTAAGTTCATTCAAAGTTGTGAATACAACTACAGTTACGGCAGTTATTGGTGCTGGGTCAACAGGGGCTATTAGTCTTACTACACCAAGTGGAACAGTTACGAGCTCAGGTAAATTTACTTTTGAAACTCTTTGGATATCCGATCCTACTTTGACGATTTCCTACAAAGGCAATCCAAATGTGAAAGTTGCGGTGCGGTCGGTCAGCCCTTGGACTGCGGTTACTTCGAACGTAGATTGGCTATCGGTCAGAACATCTAACGACACTATTAATCTGTTTGTAGCCGAAAATACAGGTGCAGATCGTACTGCAAATGTGACGGTTTCTAATTCCACGTCGATTAAATTGATAAATGTTACGCAACTCGGTCATAAAGAATCAGTGAACGTTTTGAATGGTGGTGAACTGATTAACGTGTTGAAAAATAAAGGTATAGCTAATATTGCTGATTTAACCATCACTGGAACAATTGATGCCAGAGATTTTAAATTGATGCGCGATAGTCTGAAATCACTGAGCACGTTAGATATTAGTGCTGTTTCGATAGCTGCATATACAGGTAAGGAAGGAACTGTTAGTTTCACTTCAACCGATACCTATTATCCATCTAACACAATTCCTCAATATGCATTTTCTGCGAAGAAGACGTTGAAGAGCATCGTATTTCCTACCACTGCCGTGACCATTGGAGGAGGTTCTTTTGCCAATTGTGAAGGGTTGATTACCGTGTCTATTCCTGCAAATATTAGCACGGTGGGCACAGGAGCATTCACCGCAAGTTCGGGAATGTTTAATGTGGATCCAGCTAATAAGTGGTATACGAGCATCGATGGCGTTTTGTATACTAAAGATCAAACCAAATTGGTGCAATGTCCGATCACAAAGCTAGGTAGTTTTTCAATCCCGTCAACAGTTAAGTCTTTAGGCGATGGTGCCTTTGGCAGCTGTATTGGGTTGACAGAGATTATTATTCCGACTTCTGTCTCATCGTTTGGTGACTATACTTTTGCGCAATGTGGCAGCCTGACTTCATTGACTATTCCTTCTGCTGATGTCTTAGCATTGGGGTCATACCTATTCTACGGTTGTGTAAATTTATCATCTATAACACTGCCAAACTCCATTAGAACGATTGGAACTTCTTGTTTCAGATCTTGTATCGGATTATCATCCATTGAGTTGCCTACACAATTGACATCTATTGGGGCTACCGCTTTCTATGGTTGTGCAAAGCTAAGCACGATTAAATTACCTGAATTTATAACCTCTGTTGGGGATTACGCATTTAGTAATTGTGTTGCCTTATCAACTGTTAATATCGGTCCATCCATAGCTACATTCGGCGACAATGTCTTTGAGGGTTGTGTAAGTTTAACCGATGTTACACTTCCATCGAGTGTCACAGCTATCGGAAATAATGCTTTCTCTGGTTGTACTAAGCTGTCATCAGCGGTTATTCAAGGGAAATACGCAACGTTAGGTAATAACGCTTTCTATGGCTGTTCAAATTTATTGTCGATAAATCTGCCAGATTCTTTGACATTGATAAACGATTATACTTTTTATAGTTGTAAAAAATTGGCATCTATCAAGATTCCATCTACTGTTGCCGCTATTGGATATGCCTCTTTTTCAGGATGTAATTCTTTGAAAAGTGTTGAAATTCCTGCATCAGTAGCATCCATTGGAAATAATGCATTTAACAATTGCAATGGCCTGAATACATTGACCATTCCTGCTTCTTGCAGTTCAATCGGATATGGGGCGTTTAATGGCTGTAGCGGTTTGTTAACGATTTATGCGAATGCCACAAATCCAATCAAAATTGGGACTTCTTCAAATGTTTTTGGAGGGGTAAATAAATCGAGTTGTATATTATCCGTTCCTTTTGGATATAAAGACGCTTATCATTTAGCTGATCAATGGAAAGAATTTGCCAACATTAACGAAGTTGATGGCATTAAATTAACTACGAACTCATTAATCTTGTCGAACTCAGTCGGTTCAAAGGGTTCTGTTGATATATCAGCTTCTAATGCGACGTGGAGCGTAGCAACAGATCAAAGTTGGTTAACGCTCAATTCGACAAGTGGATCCAATGGTAAAAGCACGTTGACTGTTGTTGCTGATGCAAATCTGGGTGATATCCGAACAGCAAATATTACTGTAAATGGTATTGTGAATGGTGTGAATAGTGTGAATAGTGTGTCTCAAAGCATCACGGTGACGCAGGTTTCTAAAGTAGCATCTGACACTATATTTTACGACAATTTTGATGATAACTATTTGTCATCGGCTTGGAAAAAGTCTGGAAATTCAGTGTATGAGTACAATGGTATTCTGTCTCTGACAAATGCTGTAGCCTATTCTGGTGGTGCTGTCATTAGTTCTTCATTTAATGTGAATAATGAAAATCCAATTCGAATTTATCGAAGAACAAAAGTTACTGCATTGAATAATATGGTAGCTCATTCGTTTTCACTTGCGTTTGGCAAAACTTCAGACTTTATCGTTCAACCGAATTACCGTGTATCTGCCGACAGCGGCCTTTTTGTAACCTATGCAAATTTCGATAATATCTATTATGACATAAAAATGCACGGGTTGTATTTGGGTGACAAATTGGCATTGTCAAGCGATTTGAGAAGTGTTACTTTAGGTGTCAGCGCTCCTGCTACTATGCCATTGGATAAATGGTTCGATGAAGTTATCACATACAATCCTGTATCTGGTGATGCGACTATTTCAGTTGACGGCAGCATTGTGGCCACTACAAATATAGGAGTGCTGCCTACTGAAAACGTATATGCTCAATTGTGTATGAATACTTGGGCTGCCTCGTCAATAGGTCATTCACTGCAATCTGATTACGTGACAGTTATGCAAAAGAAGAGCAGTTCTTCGGGAATAAGCTCTGTGGTAAGTAATAGCTTATTGATATCGCCAAATCCTGCCTCCAACTTTTTGCGAATTTTGGGAATTGAGCAGCCGTCAAGTGTCACCATATTAGATTTAAAAGGTCAAATAGTTTTATCTAAAATGATTGATGCGCATGAATCAATAGCTATTAGCGGATTGTCAAAAGGAGTATATGTTGTGAAAATCACCAATGCAAATAAGACTTATGAGCGTAAACTGATAAAAAAATAGGATTTATCAGTCAATTATACCAGATGATTAATAACAATCTCGTATAAGTTTTGAGAAAATAAAATTTGGTTTTGAGTAAGGTTGGTTGAGTAAGAAGCGATTGTCACAAGTTGGCAGTCGCTTTTTTTCAATGCAAAAGACCTCACCCCAGCCCTCTCCCAAATGGAGAGGGAGCAAGAAGTGCCTTGAGCAAATAGTTATATTTGGCTAAAGCCATGATTTTATACCATCCTTCATCCGTTCCTTAAAAGGGACGGCAATTAATTATAACGAGCCAAGATAAAATATAGGTTGGAACACAAATAAATCAAATATTTTTTTTGTCTGATTGATTTAGTTCATTTGTTAATTTAGCTGAGAAATAAATCGCTAGACCCAACGGGACAAACACAAATACCAGACTATCGAAAAGCTGCCGAGTGAGTAGCCCATCCA
>JBAXGL010000076.1:0-10685 GCA_037139375.1 Bacteroidales bacterium
GGCATAAACCTCTTCCACCTTTCCTCGAACGATTTTCATCGTGCTATTTACCATGCGGTTTTGCTCGGTAAAAGGCTCAGGCAGAATGGCAAAAGTTGAAGGCAACCAACGCTCGGGAAACATTCCAGCATGAGCTCCTTTTGCTTTGAATTTATCAATTTCTTGTTGTACTATTTTGACAGCTTCGATGCGACCTTCCGTCGTATTCCATTCTGCATGAATATTTTTCTTTAAATAATCTTGATTGACAACCAACAAACCTATCGTGTATGGATGTTGATTATTGTGTAAAACCACCTGATCGATTGCAGGCGAAAGCGCCACAAGAGCCTCTTCAATGCCTTCGGGACTGTATTTTTCGCCATCACTGCCAATAAGCAGACTTTTGAACCGACCCAACACATACAACATACCATCTTTGTTGATATACCCCAAATCGCCCGTGTGCAACCACCCATCGCGAAGTGTTTCGGAAGTAGAAATAGGGTTTTTCCAATAGCCTGCCATCACATTTTCACCCCGAAAGAGCATTTCACCTTTCTCGCCTTGTGGCAGATCATTTCCCTCAGCATCAACGATACGCACATCAAGTGGCTTCACCAATGTGCCAGACGTTCCAAACCGGTGCTTCAATGGTGTATTTGACGAGATAACTGGTGTGGCTTCCGATAGTCCATAACCTTGATACATGGGTATCCCTATGGCATAAAAAAACTGTTGTAACTCAGTATCGAGTAATGCGCCGCCACCTACAAAAAACTGTAGATTCCCTCCAAAATTCTGTCTGACTTTGGAAAAAAGTATTTTATCGGAAAGCTCCACAATCGGCTTCAGCAATATGCGAAGTCCTGTTCCGTAAGTCATTCCATCACCGTGGTATTTGATCGTCGTTTTCAATGCCACTTTAAACAAGAGCTCAGTGAAAGCACCTTTGGCACGAATACCATTCTCGATATTCTTTTTGAAGTTTTTCGCCAACGCAGGCACACTCAACAACAAATGAGGTTTCAACTCTTTGATGTTTTGAGGAATGTTTTTCAACGTCTCCATCGGTGTTTTACCCGATTGCACAAAACCAACTCCTGCACCACATTTCATGAAAATATAGAAGCCAACTACATGTGCGAAACAGTGATCGAGCGGAAGAATAATAAGTGTACGCCAGGTTTGAGGCACATGCAGAAGTGTCAACGATTGCTCTACGTTGGCGGTATAATTGCGATGTGTAAGAATCACGCCTTTGGGTTCGGCAGTTGTGCCTGAAGTATAGGTAATAGTGGCAAAATCGTCGTTTATGATAGACTGCGAAATTTGGAGAAACTCTTCCTGCGAATGAGTTTTAAGGTATGTTTCACCTAATTTATAAACGTCGGCCAAAGCGATCTCACGATCTTGATACTCAGATAAATGGTCGAATACCACAATCTGTTTCAACTTTGGCAATTTATCTTTGATGGCTCTAATTTTACCCAATTGACCACCCGATACCAAAATATATTGGCAATCGGAATGTTCTAAACGGAACAACAAGTCGTTAGTCTCTTCGAGTTTCACCGACAAAGGCACATTCACTGCTCCAGCATAAAACATAGCTAATTCACCGATAATCCACACACTTCGACCCTCAGACAACAAAGCTGTATGTTCACCTTTTTGAACGCCCAAAGCTTTCAGTCCAGCACCTAATCGATAAACCAATTGGCGTGTTTGAGCATAAGTCGTTTCAATGTACTTATTCCCTGTTTTTTCGAATAAAAATGAGTTCTGTGGAAATGAATTAACCGCAGTTTCAAACAAATCGACAAGCGTATTCTTCATGGACTGTAAGTGAATTTTCTATTATTCTTCTTCTACTTTTATCGGTTTCTTTCGTACCACCATAGCACTAATTTCCCAAAGCATATATATTGGCAAAAACACCACCATCAGGGTAAATGGGTCACCAGACGGAGTAATAACGGCAGCTAAAATGAGTAGCACCACAATTGCATGTTTTCTGAATTTATTGAAAAAACCGCGATGCAAAATACCTATTTTAGACAACAGCCACGACAACAGAGGCAATTCGAAAACCAATCCCATAATGAAACAGAGCATCAAAAAACTATCCATATAGGAGTCGAGCGATACACTGTTTTCGATGTACGTGCTCAATTGATAACCTGCGAGAAAGCGCAATGTCAATGGGAAAACCAATACATATCCAACTGCTACACCTACAAAAAACAGGATATTTCCATAAAAAAAGGCTGATGTCGCATTTTTTTTCTCATTATCGTAGAGTGCCGGACTTACAAAAAGCCATATCTGATAAATTACGAAAGGAAAACTCACTACCAATGCCAACCATAGAGAGGTGGACATGTGGACAAAAAACTGAGATGAAAGATTGATGTTGATTATTTTTACCTGAAATTCACCAATGCAAAAATCTGGAAAAAGGATCGGGTACTTCGCTGCCATGGTATTTATCCAGTCGTAAACAAAAAAGTCGTTGCGAGTAGGTGCCAAAATGACATTATCGAACAACTCCTTCATATAGGTGAATAGGACACCCATCACCACAGTCACAAAGATAACTATCCGAAAAAGAATTTTCCGTAAGTCGTCGAGGTGATCCCAAAATGACATTTCGCTGATTTCGTCAACTGTCATTTTTTCACTTCATCTTTTTTGTCGTCTTTCAAATCGCTTTTCAGGTCATTTTCAACGTCATTCATTCCTTCTTTAAAGCTTTTCACGCCCTTACCTATGCCTTTCATCAGTTCTGGAATTTTCTTTCCACCGAATAACAACAATATAATCAAGACAATAGGAATAATTTCACCAGCTCCTAAATTCAAAAACAATAAATGGTTCATAACTCTATTTTTTTATAAAAGTACAATGCAAAACGTCGTTAATCAAAACAGTAGTCAACCCAGAAGGTTTATCTACACTCAATTAGCGACGCAAATATACTTCAATCCTAGCAAAAATGATAATCCTCGGAACTTTTTTATTAATTTTGCACCCAAATTTACAAACCAAATAGTAAACTGATTATGAAAGCATTTGTATTTCCGGGACAAGGTGCCCAATTTGTTGGAATGGGGAAAGACTTGTACGAAAACTCAGCATTGGCTAAAGACCTTTTTGAGAAAGCTAACGATATCCTCGGATTCCGCATCACCGACCTCATGTTTGAAGGCACCGACGAAGATCTTCGCCAAACAAAAGTGACACAACCTGCTATTTTCCTTCACTCTGTGATTTTGGCTAAAACGTTGGGTGATAAATTCGCACCCGAAATGACTGCTGGTCACTCTTTAGGGGAATTTTCTGCCTTAGTGGCTGCAGGAGCATTGTCTTTCGAAGACGGTTTGAAGTTGGTATTTGCCCGTGCTATGGCTATGCAGAAAGCGTGCGAAGCAATGCCTTCGACTATGGCTGCTGTACTTAATTTGGCTGACGAAAAAGTAGAAGAAATCTGCGCCGGAATAGACGATATCGTTGTGCCTGCTAACTATAACTGCCCTGGTCAAATCGTAATTTCTGGTACTGAAACAGGTATAGATAAAGCGTGCGAACTGATGTTGGCAGCTGGTGCAAAACGTGCCTTGAAACTTAAAGTAGGTGGAGCATTCCACTCTCCATGTATGGAACCAGCCCGTGCGGAATTGGCAGAAGCCATAAACGCAACAATGTTTATGACACCCATTTGCCCTGTTTACCAAAACGTGAATGCAAAACCTGAAACCAATCCTGCCACCATCAAAGAAAACCTAATTGCACAACTCACAGCACCTGTGCGTTGGACACAAACCGTTCGCAATATGATTGCCGATGGAGGAAACGACTTCACCGAAGTGGGTCCTGGATCAGTGTTGCAAGGGTTAATCAAAAAAGTAGATAATACGGTGGTTACGCAAGGAGCATAAGAAATATATCAAAATTAAATGGCGTTTAATGCAAAGTTAAACGCCATTTTTGTTGGATAAAACCACTACCTTTACAGAATAGAAACAATTAAAACAAAAAGCTATGTCAGTAATCATGGAATTTGCCATATTCCCCACCGACAAAGGGGCGCACGTAAGTCAATACGTAAAACAAGTGATTGAGATGATTGATGCATTGCCTTACCAAAGTGAATTGACACCAATGGGCACCATCGTAGAATGTGATTCGATGGAAGAGTGCTTGAATATTATATCCAAAGCCAATGCGATACTCGAGCCCAATGCCGAGCGCGTCTATTGCACCGCCAAGTTCGACAACAAAGTAGGCAAAAGCAATCAGATGGATTACAAAGTAAAGGCAATCAGAGGCGAATAGAAAAGATTCTATTTAATTTGAATTTTATTAGGCTTGTTTTTCGAAGGAAGCCATCGTTTTATCGAAGCAGCCTTTGGGAGCAAGATACCCCATTCGCTCGCTAACGGTGATAAGTTTTATTTTTGACCAAAACTCCGTTTTTTCGATAATGCCGTGCGTTCTGACCTCCATATTTATTTTTTCGATCACCTCATTTGGCACTGTGCGGTCGTAGATAACGATTGTGTTTGGTACAATCTCGTCCACAAAATTCAATTGCACTGCGGGGTAGAAAAAGTAGATGATATTCTTCTTCGTCATTTCGAAATCAGCGGTAAGAATCAGCACATTCACCGTTTCAAACCAATTGATGGTTGTTTTCTTGAGCACATTCAGCTCAAAATATCCCGACAACGCTTCCGGCGAAAAACTGGTGAATTCCCACACAATAGTGCGGTCTTTGTTCGTAAGAATCGTTATGCGATTTTGAGTCAGATAGAGTAAGTAAGGATCAGAAGGGCCTTTCATAAACAGAAACCCATCCTCGTACTTTCCGAATCCGTAGCCATTGCCAATAAACAAAGAGGCTACTTCTAAAATTTCTTTCTCCATAATTTGAGGTATTGTAAGTTAATTTGAAATCGTCTCATTTCTACAAATCCTTGCGCCAAAAAAGCATTGGAGGTATGGTGTCGTCGAAACCAAAACGGCGGTAGAGATACTGTGCTTGGATGTTATCTTCACGCACTTCGAGCGTAATTCGGCTACAGCCAATCATCTCAGCTTCAGCTACGAGTGCATCCATCAGCTTCTTTCCCACTCCGCTCTGTCGGTATTCGGTAGAAACAAATATGTCGTGAACGTTAATCATCGGCTTCACGGTGAAAGTCGAGAAATTTTTGAACGCGACTATGATACCCGAAGGTGCATCGTTGGTGATGGCAAGCAATACAATTGCAGTCGGATGGTTATTTAATCCATCTACCAATCGAAGTTGCTGAAGTGGGTTGAGCGGTTTACCACCGCCCATATCGTCGAGGATGTATTCGTTCACAAGCATTCCCAAAGCCTTCAAATGGTCGGGATTGTTGAAATCACATTCCAAAATATATGTTTCATTTATCATCGTTCGACAAGTGTTTATAGTTTTTGGGGTCTAATTCGTATTTCGTAATTCGAAGTCCGAGAATACGCTCCGAAACGCCCAACGAATGAGCAGTTTTGGCAATGTTTCCTTTGAGCGAAATCAACGTATCGAGAATCATCTGTTTCTCCACCTTTTCGATAATGGAGCTCAGTGTTCCTTTGTTGATGGTGTCAGACGAAGCACCAGTTTGAAGTGTTGGTGGCAAATGATACGACCGAATCACCTGATCGGTGCTCAGAATCATCGACCGCTCGATGACGTTCTCAAGTTCGCGAATGTTGCCCGGCCAATTATACATCATCAGCAAATCAATCGCTCCGCCTGAAATACGTTTCACATCTGTGCCGTTTATCCGATTTATTTTTTGGATAAAATGATCCACTAAAATCGGAATATCAGCTCGTCGCTCGCGCAATGCTGGCACATAAATCGGGAAAACATTGATCCGATAATAGAAATCTTCCCGAAATGTTCCTTTCGAAATCATATCTTCGAGGTCGCGGTTGGTGGCTGTAAGAATTCGAACATTGATATCGATTGTTTTGGTACCTCCTACCCGCTCGAATTGACGTTGTTGTATCACTCGTAGCAATTTCACTTGAATAGATAGTGGCACTTCGCCAATTTCATCAAGAAAAATAGTGCCACCATCGGCTTGTTCAAACCGTCCCACGTGCTGCGAACTTGCTCCTGTGAAAGAGCCTTTTTCATGTCCAAATAGTTCACTTTCAATCAGATTTTCAGGAAGTGCAGCGCAATTAACTTTGATAAAGGGTTTGTTGGCACGTGAACTCGCTTTGTGAATGGCTTCGGCAATCAGCTCCTTTCCTACCCCACTTTCGCCACGAATCATCACCGAAGCATTGGTGCGAGCCACTTTGTCGATCATTCCGTACAAATCATTCATCAGAGAAGAATTACCTACGATGTTGTCTGGTTTCAACGATTGCGCACCTTTCAGCCTGCGATTCTCTTCGCGAAGAGTTTCTATTTCTTCAATCTGTTTTTGGCGAGCCGCTACACTACTAGCAATTAACAGACCGACAATACTTAAAATTTTAGTTTCGGCTGTAAACTCTATAAAATTACGATGCTGCTTGTGAATACTCAACGTGCCAGCAATCTCTTCATCCACAATTATTGGCACACAAATGAAAGCAGTAGTAAGTATATTATTATTCGAAACACCTGTCTTGTTAAGGAAATTAGGCGCTTTCGAAATATCGGGAATGATAACAGCTCGTTTCTTATTCACTACTTCACCGATAATACCTTCGCCGAATTTATAGACTCCTCTATGTCGCTCCTCCTCTGTCAAACCATAAGCAGCCTCGATGGAAAGGTTTGACACATTACGATTCACAATAGCAATCATACTGTATTGAGCTTGCAGAAATTTACAGAGATTAGGAAGAATTTGTTCTAAATCGCTCTTGATATCCTGACTTTTGCTAATGGTATTGCTTAAATTAAACAGGAATGTTAGATCCGATTCACTAAAGCATTGCCTTTTCATCTTATCACAGATCATTTTACCCCCAATTTTACATATTAAAACTATCCTATTGAGATGTAAAATTACATTTATAGACAATATTTTAAATAAATAATCTATTAATAAAATCAAAATGAATTAATATTTTAATTTTATGTATCATTATGTCATAATATTGTATGATATTTCTTGATAAGCGGCTTCCATCTCACATACCGAAACTGATCTTTTGTGCTGCGAAGCAATTTGTTTTATTCGACTCAAAATCCATTCCACCTGTTTATTGTTTAAGTGAATGTCTTTTCGATTAAAAAAATGAAGAACGGCAGAACGGCCAGAATGCTTTCCAAACAAACTATTACTGCTCTCGCGCCCCACTAATTTACCATCGAATGCCTGAAACGCTTTTGGGTCGAGTAACGAACTATGCACGTGAATGCCAGATTCGTGGCTAAATGCCATTTGACCCGTTATCGCTTTTCCATCGGGGATGGGTCGTAGAGAACATTCAGCTACTTTATTGCAAAGATGATGAATCATCGAAGTGTTGTATTTTTCAATTTGGAATTGCGTGGAAAGGCTCATCATCACCTCTTCGAGGGCCGAATTGCCAGCTCGTTCGCCTAAGCCATTGACAGTGACACTCAGATTGTCGGCTCCGGCTTCCCACGCAGTGATGGCGTTCGCAGTCGCCATTCCCAAATCGTTGTGTCCATGAAAATCGATAGGCAAGGTGGGCAGTTGAGTTTTGATATTGCCAATTAATCGAAACACGGCCATGGGTGTGAGCATCCCTACGGTGTCTGCAATTCTCACTCGGCAGATATCTTGCTGCGAGGCTAACGTCAGAAATTCCATCAAACGACTATGCTCTGTTCGTCCGGCATCTTGCGCCCCCACACTCACATATTTGAAGAACCGTCGGGCATAAATCACTAACTCAGGCAGACTGCTTTTCACCCAATCGAAATCTTTGCCAATAGTACTTAGCTGAATATCAGATAACGGAAAGGCAATGTGAATGCATTGCGCACCGGTTTTGGCACATGCATCAATGTCGGATTTCAAAGCACGACTCCATACAGAGATTCGGGCATTGAGCCTTAACCCTACGATTTGTCGGAGCGTCTCGATCTCTTCGTCGCCCATGGCAGGAATGCCCGCTTCGAGTTCGTCCACCCCACTCAAATCTATCATTTTTGCAATCTGGAGCTTCTCCTCTCGCGTAAATGAAACTCCTGGTGCTTGCTCGCCATCTCGCAAAGTAGAGTCGATAAGGCGTGGTGCAACATTGATTTTATCAGCGTAAGTTTTCATTTTGTTCGTATGTTTTTATTGCCACAAAGACACGGAGGCTCTAAGATTCACAAAAGTTTTCAACCACAGAGAACTCAGAGGTCTTGCTCAGAGAGCTAAGCAATAATTTTTAAAATTTACCACTAAGACACCAAGGACACAGAGGTTCACTAAGTTTTTTCTGCTTCATCAGCGAGATTTGTGGGACAAAAAACTTATTTGGCAATAATATATTCCTCAACCGCCTCGTCGTTTTCGAGCGCATCAAGAATTTCTTCAATTTTATCTTCGTCGATTCCTCCATACCAAAGATTTTTTGGTTGAATGACCATCACCGGACCTTGACTGCATACATTGAGACAAGCAGTGGTGGTTACTACGGCATCTATTCCTCTATCGGAACATCCTTCTGAAATCATTTGTACAAAAGAAGTGGCTCCTTGTTTGTTGCAAAGGCCTTGTGCATCGCCAGCTGCGCGGTACGAGTTACACACGAGAATCATGTAATCTGGTTTTTTCATTTTTTTGTAAGTTTTATGTTATAAGTAGTCCGTTTTACGTTTTGGTTATCACCGTTTACTTGTTTACTTGTCAACTAAATTATCACCCACACCCCATGCTGTTGCCTTTGCAAGACTCTCCGCATTTGGCAAATTGAGATTTTGAGAGCGTTTTCAACGGCTTATTTAGATAAACTGCATCGAGACCTGAGTCGATCAATCCACTCATTTGGATGACACGCACACCGTTGTTTTGCAAAATGGTCGATGGCGTTTCGCCCACTCCAGCCACCAACACTGCCTGACAATCGATGAGCGTATCGTTTGCCATTGTTTGCCAGCGCAAGTCTCCAGTTCCTGTCGGGGGTGTGTTGCGTGTTTCGATAAATCGGTATCCGTTGCGTGTTTGCTCGAAGATGTGCAACTTGTCAGCTTCTCCTAGATGAAGATTCACCAACAATCCTTCGTTAGTAGCCACTCCTACTCGAATACGATTTTCATCTTTGTTAACAACCAACGCAGAAAATTGCGCAATCATATCCATCGCCTCTTTGTTGTCGTGACCTAAAAGTCCAGCAGCATCGGCACGGCAACGAGCACAGTGTGCCATTGGTTTGATGTATTTTGCAATCGTCTCTTTGATGCCTTTCATCATCTCTTTAGATGGCTCGTCGAACTCTTCGAAAGCGGTGTCGGCAGTCGGATACATTGGGATGCAGTTCATCGTGTCGGCACCCATTTCGCCCATCTTTTTGGCTAACTCTTCGATGTCTTGATCGTTTACGCCGGGAATGACGACGGTATTGATTTTTACCGTAATGCCTTTCTCTTTCAACTTCGCGATACAAGCCAGCTGACGCTCGAGCAGCAACGAAGCACCTTCCGTGCCACGATACACGCGACGGTTGTAGCGCACCCACGAATAGATTTTGGCTAACGTTTCGACATTGAGCGAATTGATGGTGATAGTGACGTGCGACACACCAATTTCGGCAATGCGGTCGATGTGCGGTTCGAGCTCCAAACCATTCGACGAAAGACAATAGATTATGTCTGGAAACTCAGTCTGCATCAGCTCCATCGTGCCGATGGTCTCAGTCGGGTTGGCAAACGGATCGCCAGGGCCAGCTATACCAATAACGCTGATGTTGGGCAGTTTTTCGCTTAACGATTTGAGGTAATGCACTGCCTGAATCGGAGAAAGAACTGAACTGGTAACACCGGGTCGGCTTTCGTTGCAGCAATCGTATTTGCGATTGCAATAGTTGCACTGAATATTGCATTTGGGTGCTACAGGTAAATGAACTCGCGCTTGCGTGTGTCTCGCTTCTTCGTTGAAGCACGGATGTTTTGATAGATCTTTCATTTTTCTTTCCCTTTCTCTTTTGTGAATTATTCTACCCAAGGCGTTGGGCTATTATATATTGGGCTCTCAGCCCATTTTGTTACATATATTTGTATCCGACCGGCGATTTGCTTTGTTTTCGCTCCAGTAGGGTGTTGGCGACTTGTTCGAACAACCACGAGGTACCTTCGTATCCTAGGGTTTTAATATGTTGTGCACCAATGCGATCGTGAATGGGGAAACCGCAACGCACCAATGGAATATCCATTTTGCGGGCAATGTAATAGCCCTTGCTGTTGCCAATCATCAGGTCGGGTTGCAGCTCTTGCATAGCTTCGTCCATTTGGTCGAAACTCATCCCTTGACCAACAATCATCGGTTCGTAGTAGTTATCGCCTAACACCGTACGGAGCGTCTCTTCAAGTTTACCACTTTCGCCACCAGAAGCACAAAGCACAGGTTTCAGTCCGATTTCAGAAGCCATTGCAGCAAGTGCCACCACGAGGTCTTCTTCACCAAAAATGACTACTTTTTTGTCTGAAACATATTTGTGGCCGTCGATGTAGAGATCGACCACTCTACCGCGCTGACGGGTATATTTTTCCG
>JBAXGL010000077.1:0-10679 GCA_037139375.1 Bacteroidales bacterium
TCTAATCTTTTCCCAGCTGCAGACATCCAAGCTAAAAACTGGAAAGCCATCACCGATCTTTGTGTCAGTACGCTTGCCATTATCCAAAAAGTAAAGTAATAGGTAGTATTATCAGTTCTAATCTATATTAAATCTTTTATTATGAACACAACCAAAATGACAAATTACCGCTGGACTATTGTCAGCTTACTTTTGTTTTCTACCACGATCAATTACATGGACCGTAATGTGATTGGGTATCTCAAAGATTACTTCTGTTCTAACGATGGATTTGGTTGGTCAGCAACTGATTTCTCCATTTTGACATCCGTATTTACCGCATTTTATGCAGGATTTACACTATTTGCAGGATTTATTATTGACAAAATCGGAACAAAGATTGGCTTAGCAGCATCACTTATTGTGTGGTCTTTTGCTGGCATGGCAAGTGCTTTTGTGGGCAAAGGTCTTTTCGGACAGATTGCTGCCAGAGGTGTCTTTGGTGCAGGTGAGTCGGGTAACTTTCCCGCTTCCATCAAAACTGTTGCCGAGTGGTTTCCTAAAAAAGAACGTGCTTTAGCTACCGGTATATTCAACTCTGGTTCCAATGTGGGTGCCATGATTTGTGCGCTCATTATTCCAGTCATTCTGACTGCGTGGAATCCGAAAGAAGGAAACGGTCTCTTTATGGGTATTTTCCACGGATGGCAAATGGCATTTATCATCACTGGCTTAGTGGGCTTCTTGTGGTTGTTCTTTTGGAGCAAACTCTACGCTACACCCAAGGTGATGCTATCTAAAGGCAAGATTAACCAATCTGAGTACGATTATATTCACGCCGACGATGAAGCGGCTCCAGTAGTCGATGCTACGGCTCCTGTCGTTAAAGTTCCTTGGTACAAAATGCTCACCTACAAACAGACATGGGCATTTGTTGCGGGTAAATTTATGACCGATGGTATCTGGTGGTTCTTGTTGTTTTGGTTGCCTACCTACATCAGACAGCAATTTTGTGAAGGCATGAGTCCGGTGGATACTAAACATACCGTCATGATTTCAACATTTATTGTGTATGGCATCGCTATCATTGGTTCAGTCTACGGAGGTTCTATTCCGATGAGCTTTATGAACAAAGGATGGCAAACCTACAAAGCCCGCATGACGGCATTGCTTATCATTGCATTTGCACCGCTTTTGTTGTTGTCTACTCAGTATGTAGCTGCTGCTTATGGCATTGTGGCTGCTGTAGCCATCATTAGTATTGGTGGAGCAGCGCATCAGGCTTGGTCGGCAAACTTGTTTACCACCGTGTCGGATATGTTCCCTAAGAAAGCCGTTGGTTCGGTGACCGGTATCGGTGCTGCTGCTGGAGGTCTGGGTGGTGTGTTGGTTCAACTGTTAGCTGGTGGTCTCGAGGATAAATACCGCATCAGTGGCATTATGGAAGCCAGCAAAGAGGGTTTGATCAAAGCTACTCAGGCAATTCCACTCGAAAAGGTGAAAATTGATAATCTGAAAGATGTATTGGTTGATCCCAACAACGCAGCGATGTTTGAGCAGGCGAAACACCTCATCTCTTCGAACATATCCGTTGCATATGGTATCATGTTCACCACTTGTGCGGTGGCATACCTTATTGCCTGGGCGATTATGAAAACGTTGGTACCAAAACATTCGCCAATTACAGATTTGTAATCAGCTTTGTTTCAAAATACATAAGGTGTAGCAGACTCTGTTACACCTTTTTTTATGTGATTGAGTTGTAGAATGAAACCGAATGCTTAAATTTGCAACAATTAGAGAAATAAACTTATAAATAGTATAACAATGGAAAATCAAATTGAAATCGAATTGTCGGAAGACGTTGCGCAAGGCGTCTATACCAATTTAGCAGTCATCACACACTCCAGTTCTGAGTTTGTACTCGACTTTGTGCGTATGATGCCCGGTGTACCTAAGGCGAAGGTACAAACCCGCCTGATAATGACTCCAGAGAACGCCAAAAGATTGCTTTATGCACTGGGAGATAATATCGGGAAATACGAATCGAAATACGACGAAATCACCCTTCACGACGAGCCTGGTCAAATCCCGACCATAATGGGCGTTGGTGGAAAGGCTTAAGCTCTCTTAAACACTATATCTGCAATTGCAACTGGACTCCTCGCGAGCTTCAGTTGCAATTTTTTTTGTCCTGAGTGCTACATTCTTCGCACCATTACTCAATCATTTTATTAGATAATCAGTATATAACTCATATATAACACAAATATATTTCGTATATAATACGTATAAAAATTTTACGGATTATTTATTTAGTATATTTGAAATAAATACAAATTAATTATATTTGTAGTAGATTAATGGGAGGGAGCAGATAAATAGTAAGAAGAATAGGACGCGGATATACGCAGATTGAGCGGATTGAAATCTGATTATATGTAATAGGAAGGAATAATATCTTATGATCTATTAATTGTTTAATCTGTTTATTTTCATTGCCGTGCCATTTATGGACGGACAAAAATGGATTGTGTATTTTGGCTTTAGCCAAAGTTTTTGAATGTTTGGCTCAAGCCAATTTTTATTTTTAGACTCGACAGTTTTATTCAAAGGACGGTAATGAAACAAGAAATGCACCATTGTATCGAAATAAAAAATCAAATTCAAAACAGATAAACCTATGGCACGAGTAAAACAATTAGACGTGATTGTGGGGAGCCTCAAAAATCTCTCGTTTTATACCCGCAAGGGGAGCGATCAGGTGTTTGTACGCACCAAGGGCGGCGCCACCAAAGAACAAATCAAGCGCAAGCCGGAGTTTGAAGCTTTGCGGCGCAATAACAAAGAGTTTGGCGGTTGCTCTAAAATGAGCAAAGAGATTCGTAACACCTTTCAGCCGTTGGTGCACGTGGCAGACTACAACCTCGCACCAGCAATCTGTTCGTTGGTGAAAGACATTCAGAAGAGAGACACGGAAAGTGCGGTGGGTGAGCGTGCTATTCGGCTTTCGGCGGTTCGGTATGTGGTGGCGGGGTTCGACTTCAACCGCGGAGTGCGGTTCGATTCGCTGCTGCGCGTGCCGCTGCGGTGGTCGCTCCGTCGAGAGGAGCTGTGCGCTACGCTAGAGGTACCTGCCTTTGCGTGTAGCTTCGGACTGAACTTGCCGCCCGACATCCGCTACTCGCTGTTCCGCATCTCGGCATCGCTGGGAATCGCTACCGACCAGTGCATCAATGCATCTAAGACGGGCTACGGACAGACGCACCCCTCGGTGGGTGGCATTCACCGCGCAGTATCAACGGAGTGGTACTCCACGCAAGCGAGCCTGCCCGACGTGCAACTATCGCTCGACCTCAGCCAAGGTGCTCCCGAGTTTTGCGACGACGATACGCTGATTCTCTCCATCGCTGTGGAGTTTGGCACGCTCGATGCCTTCGGCAATCCTACTCCGGTGCGCGGCGTGGGTGCTGGGAAGGTGTTGGGAGTGGGGTAGGGAATGTGCCAATTGGTTAATTAAAAGAATGAAAGAAATTAAGGAAATGAAAGAATGAAGGTGAGGGAATGTGCTAATTGGTTGATGTGCTAATTGGTTAATGGAGGGAACTAAAAGAATTAAGGAAATTAAGAAATTCAACAATTTGATTGCATAAATTGGATTGGCATTTATGCCATTCATGAAGAATGATAAATGCAATTGGCTTTAGCCAAAAGAATAAAGATCAAATTTGGCTAAAGCCAATATAATGGAAAATGATTTCTTTATCCCTCCAGCTAAAGCAGGAGGCAATTCAAAAGCAGGAGGCAATTCAAAAGCAGGAGGCAATTCAAATCCTCCATTTGAAAATTGAGAGAATTCAACTATCCAACATTTACAAATTGAGGAAATTCAATAATTCTTTATTTACACATTGAGGGAATACAAGAATTAGATAGAATGAATTGGATGGATAGGTTTGGATAAATTGGATTGGGCTTTAGCCCATTCATATAAGATTAATAAATACAATTGGCTTTAGCCAAATGGTTATCAACAAAGAATTTTAGAAGAAATAGTGAGTTTGATGAAGCTTCTTGTATAATATGATTTGGTGATTCCGAATATCTACAAAAGCTTTCCACTACTATAACTCCCATCGCGATGAATGAAAGTTTTCAACAATGTAGAGTTTATTGGTAGTATCTATCGAGAAATTCCTTACTTTTGGAAGATTTGAATCCAAAATACAATTTTACCACGTAAATAGTTTATCCATGAATACCGCTTCTCACAACAAAATAGTCTCTTTTATCTGGTCGATTGCCGACGACTGCCTGCGCGATGTGTATGTGCGTGGAAAATACCGCGATGTGATACTCCCAATGGTGGTGCTGCGCCGCCTCGATGCACTGCTCGAACCCACAAAAGATGCCGTGATGGAAGAGTTAGCTTTCCAGCGCGACGAAGCAGGTTTTACCGAGTGGGACGAAAATGGATTGCGCGAAGTGTCGGGCTATGTATTTTACAACATCAGCGAATGGACTTTGCAACGACTGTATGATACAGCCACCAACAGCCAACAGATACTGGAAGCCAATTTCGAAGACTATCTGAATGGCTTTAGCGCCAATGTGAAAGAGATTATCGACAAATTTAAGCTCAAAAGTCAGATTCGCCACATGGCACAAAAGAATGTGCTGCTCGATGTGATTGAAAAATTCACTTCGCCTTACATTAACCTTACACCTTTCGACAAAAACGACCCCGACGGTCGCAAACTGCCTCCGCTTAGCAACCTGGGCATGGGTTATGTGTTCGAAGAGCTGATACGGAAATTCAACGAAGAGAACAACGAGGAAGCCGGAGAGCACTTTACGCCACGTGAGGTTATCGACTTGATGACACATGTCGTGTTTGAACCGGTGAAAGACAAACTTCCTCCGGTGATGACCATCTACGACCCTGCTTGTGGAAGCGGCGGTATGCTCACCGAAAGTCAGAACTTTGTGAAAGACGAAGAGGGCGAAATTTGCGCCACAGGCGATGTCTATCTGTATGGTAAAGAGATCAACGACGAAACCTACGCCATCTGCAAATCGGATATGATGATTAAGGGCAATAATCCTGAGAATATTCGTGTAGGATCGACCCTCAGCACCGACGAGTTTGCCGGCACCACGTTCGATTTTATGCTTTCGAATCCGCCTTACGGAAAATCGTGGGCGAGCGAACAAAAGTACATCAAAGATGGCAAAGAGATCATCGACTCCCGCTTTCAGATTCTGTTGGCAGACTATTGGGGTACGCAGAAGCCCGAAGACGCTACACCTCGCTCTTCCGACGGTCAGTTACTGTTTCTGATGGAGATGGTCAACAAAATGAAATCGTTGACGCAAAGTCCGCTTGGTTCGCGCATTGCTTCGGTACACAACGGCTCGAGCCTCTTCACTGGCGACGCAGGCGGTGGCGAGAGTAATATTCGTCGCTACATCATCGAAAACGATTGGTTGGATTGTATCATTCAGATGCCCAACAACCTGTTTTACAATACAGGTATCACCACCTATATTTGGATACTCAGCAACAACAAAGCTCCCGAACGCAAAGGCAAAGTGCAACTAATAGATGCAGGACAGCTCTACCGCAAGTTGCGTAAAAACCTCGGAAACAAAAACTGCGAGTTTGCGCCCGAACATATAACAGAGATATTACGTGTTTATGCTACAATGGAAGTTGCCGATCGCAAGGAGGTAACAACCGAAAGTGGCACGAGCACCATCTCGTCGCAATTGTTCGACAACAGCGACTTCGGTTATTACAAAGTGACCATCGAACGCCCCAAACGCCTGAAAGCACAATTTGTCGAAGAGCGCATTGCCGAGTTGCGTTTCGATAAAAGTCTGCGCGAACCCATGATGTGGGCTTACGAAACTTTTGGCGAAGAGGTATATACCCAACTCGCCAAACACGAAAAAGCCATTCTCGACTGGGCAGAAAAGCAGGAGCTCAACCTCAACGCTAAACAAAGCAAAGCCTTGGTAAGCAAAGAGCTTTGGCAAAAACAGCTCGATTTGCTGACAGTGGCTACGCAGTTGCTGACCGCGATTGGTACAGTTGTGTATATGGATTTCAATGTTTTCCGCGATAAGGTGGATACAGTTTTAAAGACCTTAAAGATAAAGCTCTCGGCAACCGAGAAAAACGCAATTCTCAATGCCGTGAGCGAATACGATGCACAAGCCGAAAAAGTAGTGAGAGGCACTACCAAGCTCACTGGCGATAAACTCGAAAAGCTACTCGATCGCCTCGGATGCACCGAAAGCCAATTAGCAGACTATGGCTATTTTGCCACAGCTAAAAAAGGCGAATTTACCGAATACGAAACCGAAAGCGACCTCCGCGATACGGAAAATGTGCCGTTGAAAGAATTGATATACAGCTACTTTCTGCGTGAAGTAAAGCCCCATGTGGCTGAGGCGTGGATCAACCTCGATGGGACCAAGATAGGTTACGAAATCAGCTTCAACAAATACTTCTACCGTCATACACCGCTTCGCTCACTCGAAGAGGTGTCGGCAGATATACTTTCATTAGAAAAAGAGAGTGATGGCTTGATTGCGGAGATATTATCGTTGAGTTAATTTATAGCTGCATGAAACGAGCACGACAAACAGCTATTGACACACAAGGAGATGTTTAAGTGCGAGTTCCATCTGAAAAATAAAATCAAATTTATAAGCAGATGAAAACTGAAATGGAAGTTTGCAAAAGTTTATTGTTCGACATCAAAGAGCGTGTTCGCCAAGGACAACTGAGAGCAAACCTTTCTGCAAATAGCGAAATGTTGGCAGCTTACTGGGATATAGGGCGCATGATACACCAACGACAATCGCTCGAAGGTTGGGGCGCGGGTGTGATACCCCGATTGGCAAATGATTTGAAAAATGAATTGTCTGAAATAAAGGGGTTTACAGAGAGAAATCTCAAATATATGGTGCAATTCTACAAAGAATATATGCACGTTGCAATTGGGCAACCGGTGGTTTCCCAATTAGCTATAACAGGAAAACATAAGAGCACCACACTGAGGTATCATCTTATGAATCTGATAATCTGACAAATATATTGAATAGTATAATGGAGCAAAATCCCATCTCCGAACTACGGTATTTTGTAGAGCGATTAAACGAGCTTTCGAAGCAAGCCTACGCTGCCTATAAGCCCCAAGTGGATGCGTTAATCAATAGCAAAACCACCGACAATCAGCAGATTGAGCAGCTGCTCGATTTGTTGCTCGACTTCTGTAGCGATAGCCAAATGCTGCTGCTTTACAAAAAACTATGCCGTTACTATTGGGAGCTAAATCCCGAGGCTACGGCAAGATACATCAACTATTACCGCGAAATGTGGGATAATGAATCTGATAAAATTGAAGAGAATGAATAATATACCAAAATATCCTGCCTACAAAGATTCGGGAGTAGAGTGGCTGGGAGAGATTCCGGAGCATTGGGAAGCGATTAAACTGAAGCATGTTTTCGTTGAGAAAAAAAAGAGAACAAACCCGACATTAAATTGTGGCTCAATAAGTTTTGGGAAAGTCGTCACTAAACCAGATGAGAAAATCCCTGAAGCGACAAAAACCTCATACCAAGAAGTGTTGAATGGCGATTTCTTAATTAATCCATTGAACCTGAATTTTGACCTTATCAGTTTAAGAATAGCTCTTTCTGAGATTGATGTAGTGGTGAGTTCTGGATATATTGTACTGCAAAATCAGAAAGAAATCAATAAATCGTATTACAAGTGGCTGCTACATCGATACGATGTTGCTTACATGAAATTATTAGGCTCGGGAGTTAGACAAACTATTAACTTCAATCATATTGCGGATAGCCTTTTAGCTTTTCCCCCAATCCCCGAACAAACCGCCATTGCCAACTTTCTTGACCGCAAAACAGCCTTGATAGACAAAGCAATAGCCCTGAAAGAAAAACAGATAGAACTGCTCAAAGAACGCCGTCAGATTGTGATTCATCGTGCCGTCACACGTGGTCTCAATCCTGATGTAAAACTCAAAGATAGTGGAGTGGAATGGATTGGTGAGATACCGGAGCACTGGGAGGTGAAGAAAATAAAACATATTACTTCAAAAATTGGCAGTGGCGTTACGCCATCAGGAGGTGGTTCGACATATCTTGATAGCGGAATACCTTTATTAAGAAGTCAAAATATTTTATTTGGAAAGATTGAATTAGAAGGTGTGGCTTATATTTCAAACAAAATACACGAGTCTATGAGTAATAGCCACGTGTTTAAAGGTGATGTATTGTTAAATATCACAGGTGGTTCCATTGGGCGTTGCCATTATGCTGAAATTGACATTCCAATGAATGTTAATCAGCACGTTTGCATAATTAGACCAACAGATAAAATATCAACCATATTTCTTAATAGTATCATTTCCTCTGAGATTGGACAAGGACAAATATGGTTCAATCAGCAAGGCGGTGGTCGGGAAGGACTTAATTTTCAATCAATTAAAAACTTCTTCATTCCACTTCCATCTATTGAAGAACAAAATGAAATTTCAATATTCATAGAATCAATAACTTCCAAAATCTCCACCACCATCACCTTAAAGGAAAAGGAGATAGAAAAGCTGAAGGAGTATAAGAGTGTGCTGATAAATGAGGCGGTGACGGGGAAGATAAAGGTGGGGTAAATAAAAACTATAAATAGAAAAATACGATGAAATCACAAAAGTTATTGATAGAAATTGAAGATAGTATTGCGAATTGTGATGTAGAAAGAATGCTTGAAGGCATTGCTAATCTACACAAAAACAGCACAGATGAAAATACCTGCGTCGAATTGGTGCAGCTGTTTTCCAACAACTACACTTCAAGAGGCGCAGATGCTCATGCCTATTTGCTCGAAAATATTTTCAGAACCTATCCTGAATTTGCCTTCGTGCGGTTTCCCGAAAACTATTTCTTCAAACTGGCAGTCATAAAAGGATCGACAGACTTTTATGACTGCTATATGGAAGTGATGATCGACCCATTCCTCGCAACTCAGACTGCCGATGAGAAAAAAGCATTCCTTGATGGATTGTTTAAAGTAGCTTTGAGTCTAGTGTCATCATTTTTCCCCGAATACAAGAAGACTATTCGAGGGATTGACTATAATGGCCCTTTTGGATACTATGAAAAAGACAGCAACGTTTATCTTATTCATCAACAGGATTACGAATATGTGAATGGCGTCGTGGAGATGTACAATGCCATCATCGGCAGACGAGATATCCTGAGCGATTTGGAGAAGAGAGTGAGTGGGAAGTGAGGAGAGATTAATTCACAGAGGGGTAAAACATTTGCATAAATTCAATCTTAACCGACTTAAATTGAAAATGAGTATAAAAGCTGAAGTTGAAAATATTATCAAAAGAAGATGGGAAAGCTTAAAAGACCCCAAAGAGTTAATCAGTCTGTACAGTATAGAAAAACAAACAAATCAAGGCTATAATGGGAGACAATTATTGGAATTGTTTCAAAATTGCGAAGATGAAGGTGCTAATAAAGTTAGAATTCTACTTGATACACAAAACTGTCTGTTAGAAATCTCTAATGATGGGGACAAGCCTTTTTCGATAAAGGGTTATGATTCAATTTTCTATCCTGGTCTCTCATCGAAAGTATCGTCTGATTATATAGGAAATAAAGGATTGGGATTTCGTTCAATTATAAATTGGGCAGATGAGATAAGCATCATAAGTAACGATTTCAAGGTTATATTTAATTCAATATATAAAAAAGAAATCTTATTGAACTACATAGGTTACTCTGAAATTGAACTAAATAGAATTCGAGAAGAAAGGAGATTAAGTTCTGATATTTACCCAATACCGCTATTAAACTCCTGTAAAATCGCTGATTTGGATATTGCTAATAATTTCACAACTTCTATTGTGATAAAATATAAAAAGAAATTTGAAGATGATATAATTAATCAATTACAATCGATTAGCGTAAAAACACTTTTATTCTTACAAAATATAAAAACTATTGAAATTGATGGAGATAAAATCAAAAACACCATTTCTATAGTCAGGAAAAAGACAGAAAATGGCAATTATGAAATAATTCATAACAATGAAAATTATTTTGTATTATCGGACGAAGGAATTGTCGATAGTACTTTAGTTGATGATAAAGAATCAAGTGAACCGAAACGGTATAGCGTCAAAATAGCTTATAACGAAGATTTATCATTTACAGACACTGTATTGTATAGCTATTTTAAAACAAAAATTCAATTTGAGCTCCCTTTTGTTGTTCACGCAAGTCTTGATTTGGACCAAAATCGCAATCACAGTTCAGAATCTAAAGTTAATCCATTCATCCTTGATAAGCTATTTCAGCTTCATCTAAAATTTATTGAAATCTTAAAATTAAAATTTGACAAATCATGGTTGCCTTTTCAAACAATCAATACAAATTCATTTAACGTTTACAAACCTTACGATGATTTAATCAAAAATTATTGGGATAACTTCGCGATCTATCCTACATTTTCAGGCGAATATCTCAAATTAAGTCAAGCTATAAATCTGGGAAATGTATTTGCGAGATTTGTTGAAGAAAATAATTTAGGACAAGTTTTAAATAAAATGCTTATCCGCAAAGTGTCCTATTATAAATTTTGGATTTAAATTCTG
>JBAXGL010000078.1:0-10659 GCA_037139375.1 Bacteroidales bacterium
TGAACAGTCTTGATCCTACAATTTTAGTTGAATAAAAAAGACCTGATAGATATAAATCCATCAGGTCTTTCTCTATGCGAGAATGTAAATTGATTTCTATTGATTTACTTTTACGGTTGCTCTAAATGTTTTTTCACCAGCCTGTTGTGTAGAATCAGAGATACAAGAAGGATTGTATTTGCCACTTGGAAAGTCAGACAATGCAAATAAGTTACATGCTCTAGCTGCTTTTACATGTGGTGTCGCCGCTGTAGATATAGCTGTCGCAGCCATTTGTACAAGTGCTCCCATCAATCCCCCGCCACCAATATTTTGGACAGAAGTATCGAGCACTAATGTGCCGCTTCTTTTATAAACTATTGTGTTTGTTTTAGTTGATTTTGCAATGTATTCGACCTCAACTGTAATTGATCCGCCAACTGCCATTTTTTCCCAACGATGAATAATAGTAAAAAATATTATATCTGCACCGAAATAATTAGCAAATTTATCCATCGGCCTATCAATGAAAAGGTCTGCATCATAGGCACTTTCGTTTTTGAAAATCTCCATTGAAAGATAAGGAGGGATCACATAATAACCCTTTTCGCAAAGAGGTTGACTCAATGTCGTAAAGAAAAACTCTTTCGCTTCAACTTTATTAGTTTTGTTGATTGGAGGCATTACCAGAATTGAGAGTAATGGATCGCGATACATTTCGGGATATGCTTGTTTTCGTGTGAGATTCGTTGTTGTGGTACATCCCGAAATCATAAACACACAGATAGCAATGACAAGTGTTATTTTAAGCTGTTTCATTATTGAATGTTTTTAATAATTTTTTCAATAAAAACTTTAGATTCAGGATACAACTCTATCTCTTTGCTGAGCATTTGTTTGCCTTCATCGCTTTTCCCTGTTTGGATAAGTAGGTAACCGTAGTCAGCATAAATTCCTGGTGGAACAGTTTTCCGTTCACCTGATTGGTCTTTGATGATTTTTTTATAACACGTTATTAATTCATCCCGATCTTTGTCGGTTCTCGTTTTAATAAAATTGTAAGTTGCGTTAGAGTAGTCGCCCCATGTGTATAGCTGCGTTGAAACTGTACACGAACAAAAAATAGCTGTTAGAGTTATCAGCCAAAATATTAATTTCATTTTCATGGTAAACTGATTTGTTTTGTTTCTTGCGATGATGTAAATATCTCTTTCTCATATAGCAAACGACCATCTACTTTTACTGATATTCGATGTCTTCCTGTGGGTATTGTATAGATATTACCTGTGACACCTCTTTTGGTCTGTTTATCTACTTTGGCGATAAAAATTGTGCCATTGTCAATCGAAACGCTTACTCCATTTTCGTATTTAGTTTGTGTTTGAATGAATTGTATATACGCTTCTTGAGCTTTGCCCCTTGATTCGCTAATCATCCCTACCTTGCAAGAAAAGGCTAAGACTAATGCAAGCATACAGAGTGCTAATTTCGCTAATTTCATTTTCCTTCCTCCTGTATATAATAGTTAGATAAATTTTTTGAATCAATTGTACCTTGAGTAAATTCAACGAATGAATACTCAGTCATAGGCGTGTCTCCTCCGATTTCTAAAATTTTAATCTTTCCCACTGTTTTGCCAGGTATCTCAATCATGATACCAGTTTGTGGATTCTTCACTTTCTTTCCTTTTTGTTTTACTACAAAAATATTTCCTTTTTCAATGCCTTGACTTTTCCCACCCGAAATAATAGTTCCTTCAGTATCGCTCGATAAGAAATAACCTTTCCAAGGTCTATCCATACAGTTATTGATTATGTTTTCAACCAATTGTGAAATAGCTGCAGAAATTGCTTGATCATCTAATGCTGCATCGTAATCAGCTTTGCTACCAACTCCCATGGTTGTTTTCGTTTTGGTCTCCGCTTCACCCCTTGCTTCTTCCGAATAGATAATTAACCCTGTCGAAACATCAATTAGGCGAATATTCACACCTGCTTGCACAATCTGTGATTTGGAGGCGGAGAAAACACCATCATTCCCAATGTTTTTTCTACCATATTCTGTAATTGAACCAATAATAATGTAGTCAGCGCCTAACTGATTACGAGAAGAATCAGAGAGATTTGTATTTTCACCCAATACTTTTTTTACATCAGATCTTTCTAATAACAAGAATTTACCCGACGATGCCAGTTTCGAAGAAAGAATGTCAATTGCTTGTTTCTCAAGTGGGTCGTTTGCCTTGTCGTAAAAAAGCCCTTTTGCATATTTGCTTTCGTTTGAAAAGCGTGCAATAGCAACTTTACGTTTCAAAAATTTCCCTGAAGTTTCAGATTTAGCAATTGTTGTTTGCGTCTGTGATACATCCTTTTGTGAAAATGAGATAAACAGATTTGCCCAAATAAAGCAAAAAAGTAAAGAGAGTTTCAGACTCTTCATAATAATGGTTTTTGGTTAATAGATAATAAAACACAAATATATTACTAATTTTGAAATTACAAATAAATATTCAAAATAGCCTCAAAAAAATATCAAGAATCAAGCGAATCGACTAAGCATCCAGATAAGAATCTTTAAAGCCGAGCATATAGAGTATGCCATCGATCCCTATAGTCGAGATTGATTGTTTGGCATTTTCTTTAACTTTAGGCTTGGCATGGAATGCTATTCCCAGACCTGCTACGCTCAGCATCGGTAGGTCATTGGCTCCATCGCCTACTGCAATGGTTTGTGCAATATCCACTTTTTCTACCTGAGCAATCAGTCGAAGTAGTTCAGCTTTGCGCTTGCCATCAACTATTTCGCCAAGGTGTTTTCCTGTCAATTTTCCATCAATGATTTCAAGTTCGTTGGCGTAGACGTAGTCGAGGTTGTATTTCTCTTTAAGGTAGTTGCCAAAATAGGTAAATCCGCCCGAAAGTACAGCAATTTTAATTCCTACTCGTTTCAAAACCTTAATCAGCCGATCTAACCCTTCGGTGATGGGCAGGTTTTCGGCAATTTCTTTTAATACCGATTCATCAAGTCCTTTCAGAAGAGCTACACGTTGTTGAAAACTTTCCGAGAAATCGATTTCGCCACGCATCGCCGATTCGGTAATGGCGCGCACTTGAGCACCTACTCCCGCACGATCAGCCAATTCGTCTATTACTTCGGTTTCAATGAGTGTAGAGTCCATATCGAAGCAGATGAGGCGACGATTTCTGCGATACATATCATCTTGTTGGAATGCAATATCGAATTCGAGACGAACGCTCATTTCCATAAACCGACGTTGCATCTCGGCTTTGTCTATTGGGTTGCCTCGCACCGAAAGTTCGACACACGATTTGGAACTTCTTTCATTTTCGTCGAGTGGTATGCGACCGGTCAACCGTTGAATCATATCGATATTTAGCCCTTGTTCAGCTACAAGGCTTGTCACTTCAGCTATTTGAGCCGCGGTGAGCTGTCTGCCGAGCAAGGTGATGATATGTCGATTTTTGCCTTGCATTTGCACCCATGTTTCGTAGCGTTCTTCTGAGATTGGGGTGAATTTTATGCCGATATTGAGTTCGTACGACTTCATCAGAAGTTCCTTCATGATGTCTCCTGATTTTGCACTTTCTATTTTGTAGAGAATTCCCAACGAGAGGTTGTTGTGGATGTCGGCTTGTCCGATATCGAGGATGAATGCACCGTAATGAGCGAGTATAGCAGTCAGCGAAGAGGTTACGCCTGGTTTGTCTTCTCCCGAAATCTTGAGTAAAATAATCTCCTTATTGAGGTTCATAAGTGGTTTAAATATCGAATAAATAACACTGCAAAATTAGAATAATAAAACAGAAAGATTATGATTTCAGATAAAAAACAGAAAGATGATTAATAAAACTCACATTTTTATAGTCAAATTTATAATTCTACTTTAACAATTCGGTTTGAAAAGGTTTCGTGATTTGGCGGTATTTCATTCTTTAAAGTTTTCGTTATTTCTATCTTTTCCTTACCTTTGCACCCGTAAAATTGAATATTCACATACAAACATAATAACACTATGCAAACCATTGACCAATTCAACTTTGCCGGTAAAAAGGCATTTGTGAGAGTGGACTTCAACGTGCCCCTCAATCCAGAGTTTGTAATCACTGACGATACTCGTATTCGTGCAGCATTGCCAACGCTCAAAAAGATTTTAGCTGATGGCGGAAGCATCATCATCGGATCGCACTTGGGTCGTCCGAAGAAAAATCCAGAACCTAAGTATTCATTGAAATACATCATCGACCACGTTTCTAAATTGTTAGGCGTAGAGGTTCAATTTGCAGACGATTGCGTGAGTTCAGACGCAAAAGCAAAAGCGGCAGCTTTGAAGCCAGGCGAAGTGTTATTGCTCGAAAATCTTCGTTTCTATGCTGAAGAAGAAGGCAAAGCTCGTGGTTTGGCTGACGATGCATCTGATGATGAGAAAGCATCTGCTAAAAAAGCAGTGAAAGAGAGCCAAAAAGGATTTACAAAAGAGTTGGCTTCGTTGGCTGATGTGTATGTAAACGATGCTTTTGGTACAGCTCACCGTGCACACGCTTCTACAGCGTTGATCGCTAAAGAATTTGCAACTGAAAACAAAATGTTCGGTTACCTAATGCAAGCCGAAGTTGATTCAGTAGAAAAAGTATTGAAAGCTCCAGTGAAACCAGTTACTGCGGTAATCGGTGGATCTAAAGTTTCTTCAAAAATTACCGTAATCGAAAACTTACTCGATAAAGTTGATAACCTCATTATCTGTGGTGGTATGGCGTTTACATTCGCTAAAGCGCAAGGTGGTAAAATCGGAAATTCACTTTGCGAAGACGATATGCAAGAATTGGCTTTGACCATTTTGGCAAAAGCAAAAGCAAGCGGTGTGAACATCGTTCTTCCGGTTGATGCACTTTGCGCTGATAAATTTGCACCAGATGCAGCTACACAAGTTTGTGTTACAGGTCAAATTCCTGACGGTTGGATGGGTATGGATGCAGGTCCAGAGACAATCAAACTATTCGCAACAACCATCGAAGCTTCTAAAACCATTCTTTGGAACGGTCCTGCCGGCGTATTCGAATTCGATGCATTCGCTGGTGGATCTAAAGCATTGGCTCAATCGATTGCAAATGCAACCAAAGCCGGAGCATTCTCGCTTGTAGGTGGTGGCGATTCAGTAGCATGTGTCAACAAATTCGGTTTGGTAAACGACGTAAGTTACGTTTCTACCGGTGGTGGTGCATTGCTCGAAATGATCGAAGGCCGCGTGCTTCCAGGCGTTGAAGCTATCCGCGGATTCTAATAATACTTAAAAAAGCTCTTCCCTTCGGGGAAGGGCTTTTTTCTCTAATACATCAGAAACCTTACTCTTTTTTGCCTATTGAAATTTATACCTAAAGAAAACACATTCCAGAGACTACTTTGCACCGTATCTATTGGTGCGGCTGCAAATTGGTTAACAACGACTACATTTTCTTGAAAATTCAAAATAATTCTCAGAATAATAGTTGATTTTCTAAAAAGTTACTACATTTGCGCTTCGAAACGCATCAAATTGATACAATTTAGCATGAACATCTTTGGTTTTGCATATTACTTCTTTTTTTACTTTTACTTCAGCAAGTAGTAAGAGCGGGAATTGATATGCAATGAGGTTATCCTAAACCAAAAAGACATATAAAAATATTCAAATCCCGCTCGCAAGGCGGGATTTTTTTTGATAGATACAACAATGAGAAAACAAGTAGCAATACAGGGAATTCGCGGAGCTTATCACGAGTTAGCGGCAAGAGACTTCTACAAAGGCGAAGAGATTGACATTGTGGAATGCAATACCTTCAAAGACCTTTTCGAAGCCACACGAAACGACTCTTCACTATTGGCAGCCGTGGCTATCGAAAATACGATTGCAGGAAGTCTGCTCCCTAACTACGATTTGCTGAAACAGAGCGATTTGAAGATTATTGGCGAATATAAACTCCATATTTCACACGCATTAGTGGCTCTGCCGGGCACTAAGCTGGAGGATTTGGTGGAGGTCAATTCACATCCGATTGCGCTGATGCAGTGTCACGATTTTCTGGATACATTACCCCACGTTAAAGTGGTAGAAAAAGTGGATACAGCGCTCAGTGCAAAAGAAATTGCCGATGAAAATTTGGTGGGTTACGCAGCCATTTGCTCTAAATTTGCTGGAGAAATCTACGGATTGGAAGTGCTTTGTTTTGGAATCGAAACCAACAAACGCAATTTTACTCGCTTTTTGATGTTGGCAAACGAGAAGGTTGCAGAGCAGATGACAGAAGGACAGGCGATAAATAAAAGTTCGCTGGTGTTTTCACTACCCGATTCGGCAGGAAGCCTTTCGCAAGTGCTGTCGGTGCTCTCTTTTTATGGCGTGAATCTCACCAAAATACAATCGTTACCAATTATTGGGCGAGAGTGGGAGTATCAGTTCTACATCGATTTGGTATTCCCCGATTTTGTGAAATATCATCAGTCGCTGCACGCCATTCGCCCGTTGACGCACGATTTTCAAGTGTTGGGCGAATATCTTAGTTTTGAAGAAGCAATAAAATAATATGCAAATGTGCTAATTGGCCAATTTGCTAATTAAAATTTAATAATATGAGTACCAAAAAAATACAGCCAGCTAAACGTCTCGATAATGTAAACGAGTACTATTTCTCGCGAAAACTAAAAGAGATAGCCGAGATGAATGCACAAGGCAAAAACGTGATTAGTCTGGGAGTGGGAAGTCCCGATCTTCCACCTTCGAGTGCCACCATCGAAACATTAGCTCAAAAAGCGCACAAACCCGAAGCTCACGGCTATCAGCCTTACGTCGGTATTCCCGATTTGCGAAAAGGTTTTGCAGCGTGGTATCAGAAGTGGTATGGCGTGGAGCTGAATCCCAATAATGAAATTCAACCGTTAATCGGTTCGAAGGAGGGCATTCTGCACATTTCGTTGGCATTCCTTAATCCCGGCGATGCGGTGTTGGTGCCTAATCCTGGTTATCCTACTTATCAATCGGTGAGTCTGTTGGCAGAGGCGGAAGTTATCAACTACGATTTGATTGAAAGCAGAAATTGGGAACCTGACTTCGATGCGCTTGAGAAACTCGACCTGAGCAAAGTGAAGTTGATGTGGGTCAATTACCCGAATATGCCGACCGGTGCAAATGCCTCATTCGATTTGTTCGAAAAGCTGGTGGCTTTCGGTAAAAAGCACGGAATTGTGATTTGCAACGACAATCCATATAGTTTTATCTTGAATGATAAACCAATTTCGATTCTGAGTGTTAAAGGAGCAAAGGATATTTGTATCGAGCTCAATTCGATGAGTAAATCGCACAATATGCCGGGTTGGCGTATTGGGTTGTTGGCGTCGAATGCACAGTTTGTGGAGTGGGTGCTGAAGGTGAAAAGCAACATCGACTCGGGAATGTTTCGCCCAATGCAGTTAGCAGCAGTCGAGGCGTTGAAAAATCCGGTAGAATGGCACGAATCGATGAATAAAATTTACCGCAAACGCCGCGATTTGGCAGGTCAGATTATGGATGCTATAGGTTGTGTTTACGATCCAAAACAGGTGGGGCTCTTCCTTTGGGGGAAAATCTCCGAAAAATGGAAAAACGGCGAAGAACTTTCGAATAAAATGCTTTACGACGGAAATGTATTCATCACGCCGGGATTTATTTTCGGAAGCAATGGCGATCGCTACGTGCGACTTTCGCTTTGTGCATCCGAAGAAAAACTGACAGAAGCATTGGAACGAATTAAGAAATTAGAATAAAATAGTTGACGAGTAGACAAGTTAACAAGAATACATATATTATGAGGTGAATTGGCCTTATTGAAGAATTTTTTTATTTACGATTTACAATTAAAAACAATGAACTTACAACCTATAACTTTTCCCGGAGTGGAAAATAAACGTCCGATGTTAATCGCTGGACCTTGTAGCGCAGAGACAGAAGGACAAGTGCTTGCAACAGCACGCGAATTAGCCGAAAAAGGGGTGAAAATCTTCCGCGCAGGAATCTGGAAACCACGTACAAAGCCAGGCGGATTCGAAGGAATCGGCAGCGAAGGTCTTGCATGGTTGAAACGTGTGAAAGAGGAAACCGGCATGTACGTCGGCACTGAAGTTGCTACCGAGCGTCACGTGTTCGAAGCGCTAAAATACGGTGTTGATTTGGTATGGATTGGAGCTCGTACTACTGCAAATCCGTTTGCTGTTCAGGAGATTGCCGATGCTTTGCGTGGTAGCGATATTCCGGTGTTAATCAAAAATCCAGTGAATCCTGATTTGGAATTGTGGGTGGGCGCTTTCGAGCGTCTTTACAATGCTGGAATTACCAAATTGGGAGCTATTCACCGTGGATTTAGTTCAGCTGACAAAAAAATCTACCGCAATCAGCCTCAATGGCATTTACCAATTGAGCTGAAACGTCGATACCCGGATATGCCGATTTTCTGCGACCCAAGTCACATTGGCGGCAAACGGGAATTCATCGCACCATTGAGCCAACAAGCGATGGACTTGAACTTCGAAGGTCTGATTATCGAATCGCATTGCAATCCAGATTGCGCATGGAGCGACAAAGAACAACAAGTAACGCCGGAGGTATTGGATCAAATCATCAAAGGTCTTCATATTCGCGATACTAACCAAACCACTGAAGATTTAACAGATTTGAGAGCTCAAATCGACCAATTGGATAATGATTTGTTAGAGTTATTGGCAAAACGTATGCGAGTTTCGCAAGAGATTGGTCAGTACAAAAAAGAACACGAAATGACTGTGCTTCAAACCAGTCGTTACGACGATATTTTGACGAAACGCATCGCACAAGCGAAAGGTCTCGGAATGGATGCTGAGTTTATGAAAGTGATTCTCGAGGCCATTCACGAAGAGTCTATTCGTAAGCAGATGGAAATTTTGAATAAATAGATTGAATAAAGAACCAAGATATTAGAACAAAGACTGGCCTATTTTGAGTTTAAGTCTTTGTTCTTTTGTCTTTTATCTAAAGTCTGGAAAATGAAAATACTCATTCTAGGTGCCGGTAAAATGGGCACGTTTCTGACCGATGCGCTGTGTATTCAGCACGAAGTAGCGCTGTATGACACCGATCCGAAGCGGTTACGTTTTGTGTTCAATACGCTGCGATTGACCGAATTGGAAGAGATTCGCGCATTCGAACCGGAGATGGTGATTAATGCCGTGACCATCAAATATACCGTCGCTGCGTTTCAAAAAGTGCTTCCATATTTATCCAGACCGTGTATTTTATCTGATATCGCTTCGGTAAAAACGGGGTTGCCCGAGTTTTACGAAGAGGCAGGTCATCCGTTTGTCTCTACTCACCCAATGTTTGGTCCAACGTTTGCCAGTCTGAGCGATTTGTCGAGCCAAAATGCGATTATCATTACCGAATCAGACGAAAAAGGTAAAGCGGTTTTTCGCGAATTCTACAACTCGTTGCACCTCAATATCTTCGAATACAGCTTTAACGAGCACGATGAAACGATAGCTTATTCACTCTCAATTCCGTTTGCCTCTACACTGATTTTTGCATCTGTGATGAAGCATCAGGAGGCGCCTGGAACGACTTTTAAGAAACACATGGCGATTGCACGTGGCTTGCTTTCGGAGGATGATTATCTGTTGCGTGAAATATTGTTCAATCCCTACACATCAAGTCAAATTGAGGCCATTCGTAAAGAACTCGCCCACTTGCTTACGATTGTCAATGAAAAAGATAACGAGGGAATGCAAGAATTTTTGGCAAAAGTGAGAGCGAATATTGAATAAAGTTTCTAATTTTGATTTCAAATTCTAAATAAAAATTATAGATATGGTAAAGCAATTTTCGATTCGTGAGTCTTTAAAGACAAGTTGGAGCTTGATTAAAGGCGAAAATTTATTCCTTTTGATAGGACTTATTTTGGGTTATCTGGTTGTTTACGGCGTGTTGTCTACTGTTCGACTGTTTATGCCTACATCCATCATTGGATTTATTGTTTCTCTGGCTCAGATATTTCTCAGTTTGATGTTTTCGTTGGGAATTGTCAAAATTAGCCTGCAGATAATAGCAGGAGAAGAACCTGAATTCACGGCTTTTAAAGATGTTATCCCATTGATTTTAAAATACATAGGCGCATCCCTTTTGAGAGCTTTACCAGCCATTGGTGGAATTATTATTGGGATTGTTGTAATTCTAAGTATGCTTTTCACTCGTCTTGATTTGGCATCCATTAAAGCGGGTGATATTAATTCTATCGTTAAAACAATAGAAGCCTCTAAAAATATGAGTCTATTTTTGGGCATATTTGCATTGTCTATTCTGCCTGCCATTTACTTTAATGTACGTTGGATATTTTACACTTATCTGATAGTAGATAAAAATAGCGGAGCAATTGAATCGTTGAAACAAAGTTGGAAGATGACTGAGGGAAATTTCTGGCATTTAATCTTATTCGGATTAACCTATTTTGCACTCATCATTTTAGGTTTTATTGCACTTATTTTAGGCGTTTTCGTAGTAATCCCTCTTTTATTAATGGCATTGACATTAATTTATAAAAAACTGGTTTCGAAATTAGATGAAAATCAACCAATTATTGATTCAGTTGAAAAGCTCGCAGAATAAATAGAAATAATACTAAAATGAAG
>JBAXGL010000079.1:0-10637 GCA_037139375.1 Bacteroidales bacterium
ATGTTGCATGACAAAGGTATTGACATCAAAGGCAAAACGGTCGCCATTTCCGGCTTTGGCAATGTGGCGTGGGGTGCAGCCATCAAAGCTACTGAGATGGGGGCGAAGGTGGTTACCATTTCGGGCCCCGATGGCTATGTCTATGATCCTGATGGCATTTCGGGAGAAAAAATCGACTATATGCTTGAGCTTCGTGCTACGGCCAACGATGAGGTGAAACCCTATGCAGATGAATTCGGAGTCGAATTTTTCGCAGGTAAACGTCCATGGGGACAAAAAGTAGATATAGCATTGCCTTGTGCTACACAAAACGAATTGAATGGTGAAGATGCTTGGATGTTGATTGCCAACGGTGTAATCTGCGTTGCCGAAATCTCAAATATGGGTTGTACACCCGAAGCAATAGATTTGTTCTTAGAACATAAAATTCCATACGGACCAGGTAAGGCAGTCAACGCCGGTGGTGTGGCTACATCTGGATTAGAGATGACTCAAAATGCCATGCATATATCGTGGACAGCCGATGAGGTAGATGCAAAATTGAAGCAAATTATGGTCAGTATTCACGAGCAATGTGTAAAATATGGCAAAGAACCCGATGGATATATTAACTATATGAAGGGCGCAAATATTGCCGGTTTTATGAAGGTGGCTCGCTCAATGATGGCGCAAGGTATTGTCTGATTGCGAGGTTTTTTTATCTTTGTGGAAACAATCACAAAGTTGAATGAGATTATTCATCGCACTATTGATCCTTTTTATCGGTTTTCTGCCCTTATCTTATGGACAGCAATTAGGAAAAGTTTCGTACTATTCGAGCAAGCTGCAAGGTCGCAGAATGTCGAATGGTGAGCGATATAATGCTTCAGAATTTGTGGCAGCGCATCGTAAATACGACTTTGGAACAATATTAAAAGTGACTAATCTTTCCAATGATATATTTGTGATAGTGCGCGTGACAGACAGAGGACCTTTTCATCGTGATCGTATAATTGATGTGTCTTATGCAGCAGCAAAGAAAATCGGATTAATTGCTACCGGCTATGCTCAAGTCAAAGTAGAAGAGGCTGAAGAACTGCGATACTTGTTGTTTCCGGAAACCCTTTTAAGATTGGAAACACCTAATAATTTTGTTGATATACCGATGGCATTGTCAGCGACGATTCCAATTAATAAAGAAAAATAGAACTAATCAAATTTATAAAAAGAAGGTCAGATATTCCAATTTCTGACCTTCTTTTTTCATTTATTTTTTCGTGGCTTTTGGCTCAACTTTTTTTACAGTTTTGAGTTTTTTTAGCTCTCTTTCTAGTTCATTTATTTTAGAATCTTGGTTGTTTATTGTGGTCAATAATGCGTTTAGCTCTTCGTTCTCAATAGTTTCAGGAAATTGAGCATCTACTCGTTTCATAAAATCACCCAACACATTCATGTAATTTGTAAAAGCATCAAACGGAGTGTCGTAAGGACTAAAATGACTGTGTACAGCCCCATCAGATGAATGTTTAGTGCTCATATAATAGAAATGATCACTCGATTGGAGGTAGTTCCAGTCCTGCATCAGTCGTCTGTCTTGACTCAATCTCACACGCTCACTGATTGAATAGAGTTTACTGGCTGCATCTTTTTGAAGGCGATTACCCAACCATGCACTGGTGTCGCGTTCTTCGTCAGCCCACGATATGTTGTGCATTACATGGATATTGTCTACTGCTTTTGTGGTTTGGAATATTTCGCTAGGTGTGTGAAATGAAATTTTGCGATCTTCAGCACATTTTGGTAATGCTTTCAAGAAATTGAAAATGCCACTTTCGCGAGTCTGAAATTCACCAAATGTGTCAAAGTTCATAAACAGATTGACAATTGGTTCGTTTTCAGGAGTTTGAGCAATCCAATCCATATATTTGTCAGCAGTAAGAGGAAAACCACTCCAACTATGGTTCGAGAAACGAAAAGAGATGTCGTCACTGAATCGGAAATTGCGCATCAAGATTTTAAGTTTTGGTGCCGAAGCGCAGTTGTACACGAAGTTGGGACTTTTCCACCCCAATATATGTCTTGCTCCTTCAATCATCACTCCTTTGAATCCCATTTTATAAATTTTCTCACCAATTTCGTCGGAATAAATCAACTCAGTATTTCTGAAAACAACTGGTGTTTGACCAAATAAATTCTGTATTTTCTCAGAATGCAGTTTTACTTGTCTTTCAAACTCAGCATCGTCATAAAGCGACGCAAGTGAGTGGGCGTAAGTTTCGGATAAAAATTCGATACATCCAGTTTTTGCTAAAGCTTTGAGTGATTCTATAACTTCTGGAGTGTAAATCTCCATTTGTTCAAGCGCAGTTCCAGAAATAGAAAATGCCGCTTTAAACTTCTTACCAGAACTTTCTATCATTTCACTCAGCGTCTGCAATGCTGGCCTGTAGGAGCGTTCAGCTATTCGAGAAATTATCGCTTCGTTATTGAAGTCATCGTAGTAATAATGATCGCTTCCAATATCGAAAAAACGATAACGTTTTAGACGAAACGGCTGGTGTATTTGAAAATAAAAACAGATTGTTTTCATAAAGTTTATTTTATTTTGATTTCAAATTCGTTTAATTTATTCAGATTGGCTTACGACCAACCCATCACCATTTTATAGATGTCGATTACTTTTTTGCCTGCTTTTTCCCATACAATTTCATCTACTTCGGCTTTGCCTTCAATTTTCAAATGTTCATACATGGCAGGATATGTTACAATAGAATAAATTGCATCTGCCATGGCTTCTATATCCCAATAATCAATTTTAATGACGTTTGTTAAGATTTCAGCGCAACCCGATTGAAAAGAGATAATACTCGGTACTCCGACTTGCATAGCTTCTAGGGGTGAAATACCAAATGGTTCAGAAACAGATGGCATGATGTAAACATCGCTCGACTTGAGCATTTCATAAACTTGTTTCCCTTTCAGAAATCCAGTAAAGTGAAATCGATCAGCTATACCACGAGCAGAAGCAAGGCGAATCATTTCGTTCATCATATCTCCGCTTCCTGCCATCACAAACCTGACATTTTTTGTGCGTTGCAAAACCCGGTATGCAGCTTCTACAAAATATTCGGGTCCCTTTTGCATCGTGATTCGACCTAAGAAAGTGACGATTTTATCTTTCGTATTTCTAATGGGTTCAATAGCTTCAATTTCAGGACTAACAGGTTCCACTGCGTTGTGAACTGTTGTCACTTTTCGTGGATCAATACCATATTTGTCAATCACTGTTTGACGAGTCAAATCGCTCACAGTGATGATATGGTCTGCCCAATACATTCCATCTTTTTCGATGCCAAAAACGGTTGGATTTACATTCCCTCGACTTCTGTCAAAATCAGTAGCATGAACATGTATCACTAATGGCTTGCCAGTCACTTTCTTGGCATGAATACCTGCTGGATAAGTCAACCAATCGTGGGAGTGTATCACATCGAAATTGTCTGATCGGGCGATTACACCAGCTACAATAGAATAGTTGTTGATCTCTTCCAGCAGATTATCAGGATATCTTCCCGAAAACTCAATACATCCCAAATCATTCAGAAAGTGCAAATAATTGAAGTCTGCATAGATATGGTTTCGTAAATTGAAATATTGCTGAGGTTCCATACAATATCCGATTCGTTGTCTGACGTATTCTTCAGAATGCTCTCTCCACGCAATGGGGGTACAATTTGCACCTATAATTTTTAAGAAACTTTTGTCCTCATCACCCCACGGTTTTGGGATAACAAACGTGATGTCAATATCACCACATTCTGTCATACCTCGCGTAAGTCCGAAGCTTGCAGTGCCTAACCCTCCAAGTATATGTGGTGGAAATTCCCATCCAAACATTAGTGCCTTCATTCGACAGAATTTAGATATTATATGAATTGATTAGTTTAAGCATACGTAATATTTCCGCTACGTTCATTGCAAAAGATATAGCGCCTCTGCCTGTGAAAGGTGGATTACCATCATATAGTTCGCTGATCGTACCAATGCAATTGTTTGACATCTCATCTTCAAAGCTGACGACTCTGTTTTCCGCAAATGAAATTCCACTCATTCCGAAAATCTTCAGGTATGCATCAATATAAAATCCCATTAGCCATGGCCAAGCTGTACCTTGGTGATAGGCGTAATCACGATTGGCTTGTTGCCCATAGTATGTTGGAGTGTATCCTTGACTCTTTGGGCTTAACGAACGAATTCCTTTAGGTGTTAGTAGTTCTTTAGTTACAAAATCCAAAACGCTTTTCCGCTCTCGCTTGTCAAGAGGACTAAAATCAAGCGCTAATGCAATGATCATATTTGGGCGAACGCTCCAATCAGCATATCCATGGTCGACATAATCAAACAAGTACCCTGCGCTGTTTTTAAATGTGATTTTGAAAGATTCTTGCGTTTTATCAGCTAATTGTGTGTAGTGTTCAGCTTCTTTGTGTTTCCCATTGTTGGTTTCAATTTCAGATGCTAATCTCAGCGCATTATACCATAATGCATTGAATTCTACCAAATAACCTGTGCGAGGTATTACGGGCTTTCCACCCACGGTAGAGTTCATCCAAGAGATAGTTTTGTCTCTTCCAAAGCTATAAACTAGACCGTTATCATGCATTTCGAGGTTTGGGTGTCCTCCCGATTCAATAAAAGAAACAATATCGAGAACGGCTTTTTGATAAGTTGAGCACATCTTTTCTACTTCGTGCTCTTTGCAATACTGTTGGATAGACCAAATAGCCCAAAGTAAAACATCAGGCATCTCAATTTCTTTAATATTGGGGTCGAGTATTTCTTTGTTGATAAACTTATAAATGGCTACTAGAGCCGTTTTCATAATGCTTTCAAACTTTGGTCTTTCATTGATAGCTAATGTGCATCCTGGTAACGATATAAATAAATCGCGTGCCCTGACCTTGAACCAAGGGTACCCTGCAATGATATAGTCTTGTTTGTTCTCTTTGTGATAAATAAATTGATGTGCAGCATTCTTCAAGCAATTGTATAGACTCGAACGAGGGGTTCTTTTTTCAATTTCCTTCTCGTACATTAGTTTTAAACTTGTAGGTGCGATTGGACTAGTACCTGCAGAGAAATATATGCTTTCTCCTTTTTTTATTGGTACTTCCATATAACCGGGTGTGTAGAGATCTTCTTTATATGGATACCCGCGCTCTTGTTCTTTCGAATACTCAATTCCTCTATACCAGTCGGGTAATGAATGGAAATTCCCCTTTTTATTTGTTTGCATAAAGAGTGTTGGATATCCTGAGTATAGACAAGATCCTATGCCGTTTTTTACTTCTACATATTCTTTATTTACAATATCGTTTTCTTGCGTCAATTCATTAATGTTGCGAAAAGCCAGCATGGGTCTCAGTCGCAGAATGGTTGCTGAATGACCATCAAGTAATGTGTATTTAATCAAAAGCCGGTTTTCGTTGTAATTGAGCACTCGTTCTTTAGCTAATACAACTCCACCGACTCTGTAAATCACACGAGGTACTACTTCTATGTGTAGTTCCCTGATGTATTTGTGACCCTTGGGGCTGAAATGTTCACCACCAAATTTATGAATAGCTAAATTGAATTCTGCTTCGTGTTGGATAATAGTTTCGTCAAGAGATGAGAGCATCACATGGTTGTCATCGTCTAATTCTGGTACGGGGATAACTAGCAGCCCGTGATATTTTCGAGTATGACAACCTATCAATGTTGTGCTTAGGTACGCTCCTGATTGATTTGTACGAAGCAATTCTTTTGGTAATGATTGCTCAAGGTTAATTAAGGTGTTTTTATCAAACTTAAGGTAGCTCATCAACGTTTGTTTTTAAACTTAAATAAATAGTTGCTTTTCCCAAAAGTATATAAAAAAATGAGAAAAACCAATCTCACATAAATAAATGTAAGAAAAAAAGTCATTTTACTTACGAAGTTATGTTTAAGAGCATTCTTTTTAATATATTTACCCTTAAATAAAATATGAAATATATAGAGTGAACACCGATACAAAGAAAGTTGTTTATGCCATTTACTACCCTATATTGTTAGTGGGTTTTTTGTGGTTGATAAAATTGTTAGAATTCACGATGAATATGGATCTGTCGGATTATGGAAATTATCCGTTAAGTTTGGAACATATCTCAGGAATTTTGTTGCAACCATTAATTCACGAGAATATTTCACATCTATGGTCTAATAGTGTGCCCCTGCTTTTCTTAGTATGGTCTCTTTTTTATTTCTATGGCGATATTTCGTTCAAGGTTTTTCCTTTGATTTGGATAGGTTCTGGACTATTCACATGGATTATTGGACGACCTTCATTACATATTGGTGCGAGCGGTATCGTTTATGGTGTCGCTTTCTTTCTGTTCTTTAGTGGATTATTCAGGCGCACCCGCTCATTGATGGCTCTTTCTGCTATCATTGCATTCAGTTATGGGGGATTTGTTTGGAATATGTTGCCTGTTGCAGAGATTTGGCGTCCCGAACTTTCGTGGGAAGGGCATTTGTCAGGGGCGATTTCAGGTGTTCTGCTCGCTGTTTTGTTTCGTCATCATCCTCCCCAACCTGAAGTGTATGAGCCAGATGCTACTTCTGAAGAGACTGCTGACGAATATTGGTTGGATGTGCCAGAAGATGAAAATGTAGATAGTGATGAAAATACTAGACACAAAGATTGATTATCCTTTGAACACAGCACTGATTATCAATGCGATATTTGATGTGAATAATTTTACAGAGATTGCTAATAAGATTATTCCGAAAAACTTTCTAAGAATATATACGCCTCCTTTACCAAGTAATTTTTCTATCCGTCTCAAGCTGCGCAATACAAAATAGACTACTATCATATTAAGAGTCAAAGCCAAAAGGATATTTAAAACATTATATTCTGCACGCAAAGAAATTAATGCTGTAAACGAGCCAGCACCTGCAATCAGCGGGAAAACCAATGGTACAATAGTTGTGTTTTCAGCTCCAGCTTCGAATCGAAAAATGTCGATACCTAGAATCATTTCTATCGCCATAACAAAAATGATAAGTGATCCAGCTACCGCAAATGATTGAATATCTACTCCAAACAATTTCAAAATGATTTCTCCAGCAAATAGAAAAGCAAGCAGTAACACGAGTGAGTAAGTCGAAGCACGTAATGGATTGATTTTAGCACCTTTACTTTGAAGTGAAAGCACTATAGGTACCGAACCAGTGATGTCGATGATGGCAAACAACACTACAAATGCGCTTACAAATTCTTTGAGATTGAATGCTAGATTGTACATAGCTGAACTACAGTGATTAAATTTTGTTATATTTGTGTTAACAAGATAAGTCTGAAAACACAAAATTAAGATTTTTTCTTAATTTTACATCAACAATAGTCATTTAAACCATTTCGAAATGAGTTTTTTGGATACATTGCTACAAACACCTATTTTTCAAGGAGTAACAAAATCGAAGCTAACTACTTGTCTTGAAAAACACTGTGTAGAATTTCTAAAATTTAGCCAAGGTGAAAAGATTGTTTTACCTAATGAGGAATTTACTCATATCAAGTTTTTGATTTCAGGGAAAATTCAGAACATTACTTCTAACAAGGCTGATAATTTGCTCGTCAAAGAGGTTTATTCGGCACCTAATCTGATTTCTGGGAACTACATTTTTGGCATTGAGACAAGCTCCATTTGTATTTCTGTTGCGCATACTGAAGTGGGTGTTATGCAGATAGCTAAGGAGGATTTTCTGGAATTGCTCCGTAAAGAGCAAATTTTTATGATTAATTATCTCAATTTTCTATCGATTCGTTCTCAGACTTATTACAACACAATGATGTCAATATCTACTGGAGAGCTGAATGAGCGTTTAGCCCTTTGGGTATTACTGCTGACTCACAAGAAAGCAGAAGAGATTACTCTAACAATAAAAATAGATGAAATGGCTAAATTGCTGGGTGATACAAGAGAAAACTTATTGATTGTACTGCAAGACCTAAAAAAACGGAAGCTACTCTCTTATACTGAAAACGATATTAAAATCTTAGATCGTCATGGCTTAGCCGACATAGTTCACGATGAAGATTTAGATTAAACAAAAAAACCTCCATTGGAGGTTTTTTTATACACTTATTTGACCAGTCTACATCAAGAATCCTAATAAAATACCTGCAGCCACAGCCGACCCAATTACACCTGCCACGTTAGGTCCCATAGCGTGCATTAGTAAATAGTTGCTTGAATCGTATTCCAAACCCAAAGTTTGGGAAATACGAGCAGAATCGGGGACAGCAGAAACACCGGCATTTCCAATCAATGGATTGATTTTATCCTCTGGCTTTAAGAAAAGGTTGAAAAACTTCACGAATAATATCCCTGCTGCTGTTGCGATAATAAATGAAACTGCACCTATTCCGAATATCTTTACCGAATCTGAGGTTAGAAATTGTGTTGCCTGAGTGGAGGCTCCAACGGTGACACCTAATAAAATAGTGATAACATCAATCAACGGACCACGAGCGGTTTCAGCTAATCGTTTAGTCACACCACTTTCCTTAAGTAGATTTCCGAAGAACAACATTCCTAGTAATGAAAGCCCCGAAGGAACGAGAAAACAAGTCAAAAGTAATCCGACGATAGGAAAAATAACTTTCTCCGTACGTGAAACAGCGCGAGGAGGTTTCATTCGGATAACACGTTCTTTCTTAGTCGTCAGAAGCCTCATAATAGGTGGTTGAATCACTGGAACTAAAGCCATATAGGAGTATGCAGAAATAGCGATTGCACCAACCAAATTAGGTGCTAATTTCGAAGATAAAAAGATTGCAGTCGGTCCATCGGCACCACCAATTATGCCTATTGCACCAGCTTGACTAGGCTCAAAACCCACTTGCAATGCAAGCATATATGCACCAAAAATCCCAAATTGAGCGGCTGCTCCAATTAGCAGCAATTTAGGATTTGAAATAAGTGTCGAGAAATCCGTCATTGCCCCGATTCCCAAAAATATGAGCGGAGGATACCATCCTTGAGTAACCCCTGAATAAAGAAAGTTGAGCACAGAGCCTTCTTCGTATACACCAATTTGCAAACCGGCTTCTTTAAATGGGATATTTCCAATCAGAATTCCAAAGCCAATTGGAATCAATAGCATAGGTTCCCACTCTTTCGCAATTGCCAATGTGATGAAGAACAATCCCACTGCAATCATAACAAAGTGTCCTGGGGTAGCGTTAGCAAATCCAGTGTAGGTAAAAAACTCTCTGAGATTGTCTCCTACAAATGAAAAGAAACTGATATCCATACAATTATCCAATTATCAGCAGATCGGCTCCTTCGAGGATTGAATCTCCTTTGTTTACTTTTATTTCGATAATTTTTCCATTTCGGTCGGCATTGATGTTGTTTTCCATTTTCATGGCTTCGAGAATCAACAGTTTTTGACCTTTTGTAACTGTATCGCCTACTTTTACTGCAATGTCGAGAATGACACCAGGTAGAGGAGATTGAATTTTTGAAGTCGAAGTATCTGCTGCTGGAGCACTCACTACCCGTTCTCCCGATGCCGAAGTCGGTGCTGGTGCTGGAGATGTTGCAGCCTTAGCCACTGCCGCTGCCGCTGCTTTAGCTAAAGGCTGAATCGATTTTTTGACTACTCGTTGCAATTGTACATTGTACTTTGTTCCGTTTACTTCAACTTGTGCAAAGTCTTCAACGACTTGGTCAATACTTACATTGTAAACATTGCCGTTGATGGTATATTTAAATTCTTTCATACATGTATTGTATTAGTCTGAATTATTATTTTTTGTTAGGAGTTTCGCGTAATCCGTAGATTTTTGAGCTCCACGGTGAATAAGTTCTTGCCACTTTGTTGATGGTCAATTTTGTTTCTTCCCAGTCGTGCTCTTCATTGTCTAATTCATAGAGTGCCATTGCAATGGCAGCATAAATTTCACCCGTATTTTTAGCTAACTTGTCTGCCGTATCTCTGTTTTTGATGCCGAGCGTTCTCATCAGGTGGATCCGTTTGCGGTTGATTGATATTTTACCAAGTGCGCTAAACATAATGAAAAGCAAAATCAAGGCTAAGAAAACCACACCCATAGCAATGAAACTAATTCCTCCACCAAAAGCGTCACTTTTCTTGTATTTTTCGTTAACTGCAGTTGATGATGTAACAGTGTTACCAATTCCATCTGGAAATTTATTAATCAGGCTCTGTTGATACTCTTTTCCTGTTAGTATCAAATTGTTTGTGCCAGGTGTGATAATGTGGAGTGTTCTCCAAGCCGATTCAAATTTCCCTGTTTTGGAATTTTTTATTTGATTTACCCCATCTGTGCATCTACCGAAACTTGTTCCTGAGTTTTTATTCCAGTGGATGGAAATACTATCAATGATTTCAGTTCCGTTTGCATTTACTAGTAAAAGAGTATTTACATGAGTAGTGTCTAACCCAAAATTCAAGTGAAATATTCCACGAGATGGTAGTTTGTCAGCCCAAAAGATAGTATGTTGACGCGCCTTGATTTTTGTGCGCAAATCGCCTTTCGGAATTAAATATTTCGTAAGGTTAGTAGGGTCATTCGACAGATAGCATCCACCGATATCGAC
>JBAXGL010000080.1:0-10597 GCA_037139375.1 Bacteroidales bacterium
TTTTTTCTTCTCCCACTTTTGTCAGTAGTCCGGTTTTTGAGTCTCTTTTGAAAATAACAATGTTGTTGGTCAGCATATTCGCCACAAGCAGAAAGTTGCCACTGGGGTCGATGGTGAAGTTACGTGGATGATCGCCTTCGGTAGATTGGTGACCTACCAAACTCAATTTGCCTGAAATGGTATTAATCGCAAATATTGCAATCGTATTTTCCCCAATAAATCGATTAGATGTATAAAGAAACTTGCCGTCAGGCGAAATATGGATGTCTGCTGCACCATAAGAATCACGTTTTTTTGAATAGCAAAACAGGCGTTGTATGGAGTCAAGTCTACCTTGTTTGTATGCATAAGCTGTGATAGTGCCTGTCAATTCTTCTATGTTATAGCCAAAGCGTTTGTTTGGATGAAAGGCAAAATGACGCGGTCCGCTGCCTGGTGTGGTTTTCACTGTCAGTTTTTCATTTGAAACAAGATGCGGAGCTTTATTTGGATTAAATGAAAATACACGAATTTTGTCCCCACCTAAATCGGGTGCAAAAATGTAGTTGCATTCGGGGTCGAAATAGGTGGAGTGAATATGCGACTTCTCTTGACGCGACCGATTGATGCTGCTGTCTTTGAACTGAATTGTTTCGAGGTTCAGATTTAAACTACCATTTTTGCCAATCGACAACAGCGTAACGCTACCTGAAGAGTAATTGCCCGTTACCACATATCGGTTTGATTTGTCAACCGCCAAATATACAGGGTTTTCTCCGCCGCTCGATTGTTTGTTGATAAATGTGAGTGTGCCATTCACTCTATCTATTGCAAACGCTGTAATTGTACCTGGTCGGGGCATTTTTGTATCGTTGCAAACGTAAAGGTATTTGCCATTTGGCGAAATGGTCAGGTAAGATGGATTTGTAATGCTTTCAACTTTAGATAACTTCGTGAGTGCTCCGTTTTTGGTGTCGAAATTAAACACAGTGATTCCTTTGTCAGGGACATCATTGGTGTACGAACCTGCAAAAAGCAGCGTAGAGGGGCTTTTTCTTGCGAAAGAAGAACTAGAAATAAGCAAAATGGATAGAAAAAGGACTATTTGAGTTTTCATGTTATATGTCTTTAGAATTGAATTGCAAATATAGAACTTTTCAAATCAAATTTAAGAAAAAGAAAAAAGCGCAAAGCAGTGAATAATCACTACTTCGCGCTTTCGCTTCAAGTAACCCAACAACTTGAAGTTTTAGAGTTCGAGAATCAGTGATTCGCGTGGTGATAGTGTCAATTCTTTTGAAAGTGAAACCGTTTTGCCGGTGATAACATCTTTGCCTTGAGTGGCGTTTCCTATCACTTCGGCATATTCGTCGAGTTGGATCGTGTTTGTTTTGGATACGCCATTAAGGATGACCAACACTGTTTTGCCTTTGTAGGAACGAGCATAAACGTAGGCTCCGTTGCGGGGAACGAAGTGTTTCAGCGAGCCTTTTGCAATTACTTCATTGCCTTTGCGCCAATTGAGTAATTTTGTCATAAAATTCAGCGCCTGATTTTCGAGTTCAGTTCTGCCTGAAGAGGTGAATGCATTTCGCGAATCACCTGCCCATCCACCAGGAAAATCTTTGCGCACATTACCATCAGAAATGCGTTTGTCTCCATTCATCAATATTTCGGCACCATAATAGAGTTGAGGAATGCCGCGCGAGGTGAGTTGAAAACTGTATCCTTGCTTGAAAGAGTTTAAATCGGATGGCATTTCACGTAAAAAGCGATCGGTATCGTGGTTTTCAAGAAACACAAGCAAGTTGTTGATATCTGGATATAGAAAATCGTACGAAAGCGACTCGTAAATTTTGGTCAATCCGCTTCCCCAATCTGTTTCGTCGTGGAACGCACCATGTGCCAATCCCATCAATTGAAAATCCATCACGCTTTTGAGGTAAGAGTTCCCATTTTTGTTGAGGCGACTGTTTGCCTGCCAATAGGCTGACCCTGGTGCTTCGTTCATCCACGCTTCACCCACAATGTTGAAGTTTGGGTATTCGGTCATAACGGTTTTGCACCATTTCGACATCATCGTCACATCGGCATACGGATGTGTATCTTGGCGAATAGCATCGATGCCTGCATACTCAATCCACCAGATGCTGTTTTGAATCAAATATCTAGCCAAATGAGGATTGCGTTGGTTAAGGTCTGGCATCGCTTCAACGAACCAACCGTCAACACATCTTTTTGTGTCGAACTTCGAGGCATAAGGATCGAAATAGACATATTTATCGTGGTTGGTTTGTACATACCCATTAGGGAAATTGAACCAATCGGCAAATGGACGATCTTTCATCCAGACGTGTTCGCTGCCGCAATGGTTGAAAATCATATCCATCACGACTTTCATCCCTTTTTTGTGCGTTTTGTCTATAAATGTCAGATAATCAGCGTTTGAGCCATATCGAGGGTCGATTTTGTAGTAGTCGGTAATGGCGTATCCGTGATACGAACCGCCAGGCATATCGTTTTCCAATACTGGATTTAACCACACGGCAGTTACTCCCAAATTGGAGATGTAGTCGAGATGTTGCTCAATTCCAGCCAAATCTCCACCGTGACGGGCATTTGGGTTTTGGCGGTCGACGTTGACAGTCGCATTTTTCATCTTCAGATTGTCATTGTCGCTATTGCCATTGGCAAAGCGATCGGGCATCACGAGGTACAGCACGTCAGATGTTGAGAATCCTTTGCGCGAAAGGGGGTCAATTGTACGCTTTTTTAGTTCGTATTTTACTGTTTTTTTGTCGGCACCATTTGCAAAACTGATATTTATTTGTCCCGGCTTTGCTTTCGTTAGATCGAGGTAGAGAAAAAGGTAATTAGGACTGTCAGCCTTTACTGTTTTTTTGAGCGTAACTCCTGGCGAGGCAATCGACACTTGACTTGTAGAAAGGTTTTTGCCATATACCATGATTTGCAGTTCGCTGTTTTTCATCCCAGTCCACCAAAATGCGGGTTCGAGTTGATTGATTTCAAAGGCACCGAAAGTCGAAAGATAGACTCCAAGAGCTAGAAAAAGAAAGGTGAATCGTTTCATGTTTTAAATAATTATGGGTTTGATTATTATTAGTTAATGGTTTATTTGAGGTTCACCATTGGTTAATGCAATGGTGAGAATTCCAGTATCGTTCTGATTATTTACTACAAACACCCTAATTGAAGACTGTGAAAATATTTTAGCTTCTTTTGGTATTAATATTGAAATACCTTTTTTGTCATTAGTAATAAATCGTTCAGGAATAAGAGTGTTTTGCCAAAGGACGAATATCTGTTTTGGGTTTTCAATTCCAGAAACAAAAATAACATTGTTGAGGAAACTTTTCATCTCTAATTTTACTGTGTTCGGATCTGTCCTTTTCTGGTTTTGCTGTATTGCAATAAGAGAGGATTTTTTTCCTTGTTTCCAAATTTGAATTTCGTGAATTGCGGTATCATTTTTTTTTAAGCATAAAATAAATTGGTCAGATTCATTTTTGATTGATTTCGTTATTAATGTTCCTGATGAAATAGAATCAAATGTTCCTATCTGCGGTAAATAGTCACGGATTGATAATGTATCGTTCTTAGCTGAAAGGGAAATGTGTGCAGCAACTTTCGCATTCCCTTCGATGAGCATTTCTTCGATAGGTGCTTTAATATTGCACGAACCGAGTAAACTCAAAGCGGATGTAAAAACCCAGATTAACCATTTTCGTTTCATTTTCAATGGAGTTCAATGTTTTTTAATTCAAAGTTAATTTTGCACTAAAATTTTGACCAGTTTTTTTGCCCTTAATATGTAAAATATAGAGACCTGACTTCAGATTTCCCCGATCAATTATGCTTTGTGTTCCGCCGAAAGTGTCTTTTCTCAGCTCTTTTCCATTTACATCGCAGATGGAGAGCGTAAATTGTTCTTCCCCAGAAATATTAGGAAGCTGAACCGCAAAACGTTCTTTGGCAGGTTGAGGATAAACAATGGCTTTGAGAATTGCTTGTGGCGTGTGAACAGGGGTAGTACAATCTACAGTTTTCACATTCAGTTTGCTACCGCTAAGTCCATTTTGCTCGAAGCAAGTTGATTGAGTAATACCAGTGATATCAACTGTTTGCGGAGTACCATTTTTACTGAAAATGACATTGACATTAGATATTGTTTCTGCAAAAGTGTACGAAAAACTACCATTTCCATTGTCGGTCATTGTATTCCCTGGCCAAGTAGCAAAAAGGTTAGTATTCGACCCAGTCCATGCCCAGATATTTACACCAGATGTACCCCAGTCAGTTGGTTTGGTGAATGTAACGGTGATTGCGGTTGGAGGAGTAATACTTCCCACTGTAAAGGTGGCTGTGTATGTGGCATCACTTTCTAAATCAGCGTTGTCTATCAGTTTGTAAGTGAATGATGATGTTGCATTTTCTGCAGTGTAGACAAGCTGGCTTATGTCTGTTATCAGTTGATTAATACTGACCCAGAAATTCCCTGTTTTTAATGTTCCGACTGTGGGTAACGTTAATATTTTTATGCCCTTGAAACTGTTTCCTTTTGGACTGTTGAATTTGAAGTCAGACGCTGCAAAGGTGTATGCTTCATTTATATTCAGGGTTTTATTGAAGTTCTGACCGACTGGATTGTCCGATGCAACTGGTGATACATTAATTAGGTAATTGCTCCCACCATTGTTATCCCAGTTGTTCGAGCCATTGTTAATGACGAAGTTAATTGATGAAACAGCCTGAGCAGGATTGTTGAAAGGTCCGATAGTGACCTCCCAATTGCCATTTACTAAAGTGAAAGGTGTCTCAACTGCACCTCCCGTAGAAATCGTCGTCCCAGTTGGGTAATATACATTATTGGGTGCAGTCCAGTTTCCACCAGTTGCATTTACACCCCAATGTAGTTTCGACGCCGCGGTTGCATTTTTGTAGGTGATGGTGATTGCTGTAGCAGTTGTAGGTGAAGTAGGTGCCCAGGAAATACTACCTCCTGTGCCACCTCCTGTGTTATTACTGCCAACATAGACGTGTGAAATAAATGATCGAGCAACATTGCCTTTTGTATCAGTTGCTTCGATGTAGTAATCAACTAATACATCTTTCAAACCAACCATCTGTGCAGAAAACTCATCTGCTTTGTATGTCGGTTTAATTGTGGTAGTACTTGCAATGTTTTTGTTGGTCATTGTCAGTTCCTGCCAAGCGTTGACTTCATCGCCACCTGCATAAGTTTCATTCTGATTGCTAGTAAGTGGATTAATTCCGTCTTTATCAGTTCTGTATTTTAACTTGACAGATGATAAACCACTAACATCGAAGACATAAGTCCATACAGTAAAGTCTGAAGGCATGGTAGTTCCCCATTCAGTTCCACCAGGATTGTATGGTTCGCGTTGAGGATGGTAAATAGAGGGAGGAGTCAAGTCTATACCGCCGTTGACAACATTCATAGCTTTTGAGGTAGCCATATTAGCCGCTCTTGTTGGTTTTACATCCCAATCTTCTGTGCCATCCCAATACCAATAACAGCTTGTTTCACCTGTCATCAGATTGTCCCACGCAGTTTTTGTATCTGTGGAGGTCGGATTTATTTGTTCAGCGGTTTTTACAATGTTAGAAGCGGCTGTGATAATACTCCAGCTATTTCTGTCGGGACTGTAGCCATTTGTCGGATCTCCGTTCCATTTTAGGAACTCAGGATCTGAGCCAGCACCTGACCAACTGCCAGCTTCTACGTGAATGTAGTCGTCTATAGCAGGTGGAAATTGAGAAACATAATCCTGAATGGTAGTGCAAACAAACCGGCTCGGATTTGAATTGAGCCAACTCACAAATCCATCGAAGTTGCTTCCATAATAGCTATCAGTTCCTCCACCATAATTGTCGCCATCGTGATGCAAAACAACTAAAATTGGATGTGCAGGATCGGTATTGTAGCTTTCTAATTGGCTCATGCAATTCTCATAATTCAGTGCACCAAATCCACCACGGGCGTCTTCGTTTCCAAAGAAAGTAGAGGTTGGCACAGCAATCATTTTATACTCTACTCCTGTAGTTGGATCTACATATTTCATCCAGTGTGGTCGATGTCCCCAAGCAGCCGAAATAGGAATAGGAGCCCACAACCCATTCAATTGTTTCCAGTCATTGGGATTCGGATTGATTTGATCCGCTTTGTTAGGCTCTACTACGCTACTTCCTTTAGCCCAAGGTTGTCCAACGCAAGAACGATCGAAATGTTGATTGTCAATCATTGCCCATTCGAGTCCACATGCTTTTAGAGCAGGAATTATTTGTTCCTGGAATGCATTTTCAGGCGGAAAAATCCCTTTAGAATAAGGCATCCCTGGGAAATTCGTATTGAATGCAGCTTTGTGTTTTTCTATCTGTTTTTGAATGTCAGTATTATCGATTAATGGCATAAGTGGATGATTATATCCGAATGCAACCATTTCCAAACGTTGGTTTCCCAATGAGGTTTTTTTCGAAATCATATTTGTCCAACTCGATTTCCATCCAGAGAATCCCTTACCGTTTGACTCCATTACGTTTAAGTTTTCGACCAGAGATCCTGAAAAACTCACCTGAGCTCCAGCGTGGTTCATAGATGCCATTTTGTTGACTGCATTCGATGGCCATGAAGTATAAGGTCCGCTTCTGGTATTGAAAATATCATACAAATTGTATGAAAAAGTACCTGAATTCTGCGATTCGACAACCGATTGCCCCGGTTGATAAATCGGTTGATGCATATGCCATTGAAAAGCAATGTATATAGGAGGATTTGCAACTACTAAGAGGGTAGAGAATGCAAAGAGAAATGCAATAAGTCGTGTTTTCATATTTTGAATAGTAAAAAAATAAGCAAAAATTATTTTAGAGACAGTTTGCAATTGAATGTTTGTCCAGAATGGACGCCTTCGATATGTAAAATATAGAGACCTGTTTTTAGATTTCCGCGTTCTATTATACTTTGTGTCCCGATAAAAGTGTCTTTTCGAAACTCTTTTCCATTCACGTCGCAGATGGTGATTGTAAATTGTTCTTCCCCAGAAATATTAGGAAGCTGAACCGCAAAACGTTCTTTGGCAGGTTGAGGATAAACAATGGCTTTGAGAATTGCTTGTGGCGTGTGAACAGGGGTAGTACAATCTACAGTTTTCACATTCAGTTTGCTACCGCTAAGTCCATTTTGCTCGAAGCAAGTTGATTGAGTAATACCAGTGATATCAACTGTTTGCGGAGTACCATTTTTACTGAAAATGACATTGACATTAGATATTGTTTCTGCAAAAGTGTACGAAAAACTACCATTTCCATTGTCGGTCATTGTATTCCCTGGCCAAGTAGCAAAAAGGTTAGTATTCGACCCAGTCCATGCCCAGATATTTACACCAGATGTACCCCAGTCAGTTGGTTTGGTGAATGTAACGGTGATTGCGGTTGGAGGAGTAATACTTCCCACTGTAAAGGTGGCTGTGTATGTGGCATCACTTACTAAGTCAGCACTATCGACAATTTTATAAGTAAATGATGCAGAAGTTGAACCAGCAGTGTAGTTAAGTTGTGTAACGTCTGTTACTATTTGATCAAGGCTTGCTGCACTTGCTCCCACTTTGAGCGTTCCGAATGTTGGTAAACTAATAATTTTGACTCCTTTGAAGGTATTGCCTTTAGGACTGCTGAATCCAAAATCAGTAACGGCAAATGTGTAACTTTGATTTGCATCAAGCGTTTTATTCACATTAACACCAAGTGGATTGTCGGTTGCAACAGGTGAAATTGCAATCGTGTAATCGCTTCCCCCGTTGTTGTCCCAACTCGATCCGTGGTTGATTACGAATTTGAGGCTTGTCACTGATTGAGCTGGATTGTTGAAAGGACCTAATGTCACCTGCCAAACACCATTCAAAAGTGTAAAAGGGGTTTCGACGGCTCCTCCAGTCGAAGGGGTTGTTCCAGTAGGGTGATAAACCGCATTGGCAGTTGTCCAGCCATTCACGCCCCAGTGTAGTTTTGAGTTTGCACTGGCATCTTTAGAGACGATTGTAATTGCATTCGATGAGGTTGGTGCATTTGGCGTCCATGTTACATTTCCAGTAGTTCCACCATTATTTCCATCACCTTTTCCTACATAAACGTGTTGTATCGGAGAGCGAAAGATATTGCCTTTGGTATCAACGGCTTCTACATAGTAATCTACTAGAGTGTCTTTGAAATTTTTAATTTCGGCGTAACACAAATCCGCTTTAGCTTGTGGAAGAATAAAAAAGTTCAGTTCAGGATCATTTGTTGGGTCTGGAGCCATGGGGCGACGAGTCATAACAATATCTTGCCAAGCGCTAACATCTGAACCACCCGCATAGATTTCATTTTGAGTATTATCGGGAGAATTTACCCCATTCAAATCAGTTCGGTATTTCAATGTTACCGACGACAGTCCACTCACATCATAAGCATACGTCCATACATGAAAATCAGAAGAGTAATTCACTTTTTTATATCCAGTTGTTGGACCAAAACCCACACTTCCAGGATTATAAGGAAATCGTTGTGGAATGAAAACTGAAGGTGGAGTATTATCAACCCCAGAATGAGCGGTAATTACATTTTTTGCATAATTTATGGCAATATTGCCTGTCATAGAGGCTTTCACCTCCATATCTTCGGCTTTGCCGTAATACATAAAACCAGAATTGAGACCTCCAAAATAGAAATGCCAGGCTTTTTCGGCATTAGTAGCAGAAGCTCCTCCGTCAGCAATTTTATCTATGCGTAAGTTTCCGCCTTCAAGATCTTCTGCCATAGTGACGTAATTTTCTGTAGCTGTGATAACAGCCCAGTTACGAGCATCTTCAGTCCAACCATCTGGATTAAAGCGATAGGTTGTCGCATCGTAAAGTGGCCACAGCCAATTGATAAATTGTGGATGTCCCCAATCGCTGGCAGCATTTACCCATGCTCCATCTTCAATATGTACAATGTCGTTTGCTGGAACAGGATTGTCTTTCAGAAATTGTTGAATCGTAGTTGGCTTGTACCCAGCACTTACCGCTGCATGACTAAAACCTGTTACTGATTCGTTGTAATAGCTGCTTCCGCCACCCCATGCATTGTCTCCATCGTGTGCCATCAGAACTATAGATGGTTGAGAGACGTTACTGAATGGCTCAATATTGGTTGAAATGTCCGAAGTTCCATGAGTGCCAAACCCATCTAAATAGCTGATATAGTTGCACATCGGAACAACGTCGATTTTATAAGCCGTACCTGTTGATGGGTCGATGTATTGAGCTTTATGCGCTTGATAGCAATAAGGTGCTGCCAACAAGCTACCACGTCCGTCAATTGTTCCAGTAAACCAGTTATTACCTTTAGTCGTAACAATATCAGCCTTATTAGGCGCTTCAATATTGCCCGTAATATTATATGGATGGACATAGTCGGAAAGTGTTCGTGCCAAATGGCTGTTGGCAACAACAGACCACTGAATACCGCAGTCAACCAGGCTTTTTATTATTCGTTCAGAAAAAGCGCATTCAGCAGGCCAATAGCCTTTAGAGGTGTAGCCATAATATTTATTAGCAACATATTGGTGGGTCTTGATTTGTTTCACCAAAGTTCTGTCGCTCACTAAAGGCGAAAGCGCGTGATCATTTGTAAAGCAAACAATATCAAGGCGTGGAAATCCACCAGATGTTTTCAAAGCATTAGCCTCTTTGTATGGATTCATCCAATTTGAAGAGTAGCCCCATTGATTTTTAGTACCAAGCGATTGAATGTTTTCCATCAATCCACCAGAAATACTAAGCTGAGCACCCGCATTTGGGAGATCTCTGATAGCATTGACCGCATCTCTAGGTGTGAATTGATATGCATTTATGCGATCTGCCAGATTAAAAATACTTTGCAAATCGTTTGTTGGGTGAGCTACCGAGCTACCAGGGTACATATTACCGCCACTCACTTTCAAACGTTGCGATTCTTCTGCATATTGTTTCGATTCAGGCTTATCTATGCTTTTATCTGCCCAATAATCAGGCTGATCCATATGCCAAAGATAGCTTGTGTGTACTTTTTGTGCTCGTAAATTAATAGAAAAATAGGTAATTGAGAGTAAGAGTATAAGTGTGGTTTTCATAGTATGTGTTTGTTTATCAAATGAATTTCTATTCTAGTTTGATTGTCAATTTTGTATTTTTCAACCAGTTTGATTCTATTACTTTGTTGTTTAAAACAACTTTTAGCTTGTATATTTTGGTGTTTTCAGATAGCTTACCTTCGATTTTCGAAACAGAAACTAAAACGGACTTCGCTTTTGTTGAAGCTGTAAATTGCCGCATTGCATATTCATCTTTTTTGTACCCAAATCCTTCTCCAGCATCTTCGTAAAGTGTGCCACTAGCTTTCCCATTTTTATCTAAACAAATTGATAAAGTCAGCGAATCAGTTTTGTATTGAGTTGTATTTTGGATCAAATTCCCAATAGGGATTATTGAACCCTCACGCTGTCTGACATCCGGTTGAAAATGATCGTTTTTGCTCTTTTCTCCATTTATCGAGATTATCCGCCAATTTCCTTTTGGCA
>JBAXGL010000081.1:0-10499 GCA_037139375.1 Bacteroidales bacterium
CGTAAAACGTATCACTTATTATGGCAAAACCATTTCATTATCAGGAGCCTTACCCAATGGGTAAAGACAAAACTGAGTATTATTTGCTGACAAAAGAGCATGTGTCGGTATCGAAATTCGAGAATAAAGAAATTTTGAAAATCGAAGCCGAAGGATTAACAAAACTATCGAACGCAGCGATGCGCGATGTGTCATTTCTGCTCCGTGCCGAACACCAACAGCAAGTAGCAAACATTCTTGCGGACCCCAATGCTAGCGAAAACGATAAATTCGTGGCGTTGACAATGCTTCGCAATGCCGAGGTAGCCGCAAAAGGAGTGCTTCCTTTCTGTCAGGATACCGGCACGGCAATCATTGTCGGTAAAAAAGGACAACAAGTCTTCACCGAAGGTTGCGACGAAGAAGCCCTTTCATTGGGCGTTTACAAAACCTACACCGAAGAAAACCTACGTTATTCGCAAAATGCAGCCCTCGATATGTACAAAGAGGTGAATACAGGTTGCAATCTTCCAGCGCAAATAGACCTTTATGCAACACAAGGAGCAGAATACAAATTCTTGTTTATGGCAAAAGGCGGTGGTTCAGCCAACAAAACTTACCTTTATCAAGAAACAAAAGCGTTGTTGAATCCTGTTTCGTTGGTGAAGTTTATGGTCGAGAAAATGAAATCGTTGGGTACAGCGGCTTGTCCTCCATACCACATTGCATTCGTTATTGGCGGTACTTCAGCCGAAACTTGCCTCAAAACCGTTAAATTGGCTTCTGCTAAATATTACGACAACTTGCCAACCGAAGGCAACGAAGGCGGTCAAGCATTTCGCGACATAGAATTAGAGAAAGAAGTTCTACTAGCTGCACAAGATTTAGGTTTAGGTGCGCAGTTTGGCGGAAAATATTTTGCACACGACATTCGCATTGTTCGTTTGCCGCGCCACGGTGCATCTTGTCCTGTCGGAATGGGTGTCTCATGTTCGGCCGACCGCAATATCAAAGCGAAAATCAACAAAGACGGTCTGTGGGTTGAGAAAATGGAAGACAATCCAGGTCGTTTCATCCCCGAAGAACTTCGCAAAGGAGGAGAGGGCAACGCTGTAAAAATCGACCTCAATCGTCCGATGACTGAAATTCTCGCCGAATTGTCGAAGTATCCCGTTGCAACACGTCTTTCGCTCGATGGTACTATTGTAGTCGGTCGTGATATTGCACACGCTAAACTAAAAGAGCGCATTGATGCAGGTCAGGGTATTCCCGAATACCTCAAAAATCACCCAATTTATTATGCCGGTCCCGCTAAAACGCCAGAAGGAATGCCTTCAGGTTCATTCGGACCCACTACTGCTGGTCGTATGGACTCTTACGTCGATTTGCTTCAGTCGTATGGTGGCAGCATGATTATGATTGCCAAAGGCAACCGCACCAAACAAGTGACAGATGCTTGCCAGAAATGGGGAGGCTTCTATCTTGGTAGCATCGGTGGTCCAGCTGCAATTTTGGCTCAAAACAATATCAAAAAGGTAGAATGTCTCGAGTATCCTGAGTTGGGAATGGAAGCAATCTGGAAAATCGAAGTAACTGATTTCCCTGCATTTATCTTAGTGGATAATAAAGGGAATGACTTCTTCGAGCAGATAAAACCCACAGCTACTTGTGTGAAATGATAGTGACTAGCCTATAGAAGAACCTTGTAGAACGCTCTTTTGTAGGCAAAATTGAATAATTACTCAAAATAACAGAAATAATATTGGCTCAAAAGTTTGGGATTCAAAAAAAATACCTAATTTTGCGCCTCTAAAAAAGAACGAAATAAAAATATATTATGATTGTAGTACCAGTTAAAGAAGGCGAAAACATCGAGAAAGCATTGAAGAAATTCAAACGTAAATTCGAAAAAACAGGTGTTGTAAAAGAATTAAGAAGACGTCAAGCCTTCTCAAAACCATCTGTAGTGAACAGACAAAATAAACTTCGTGCTGTTTACGTTCAAGGTCTTCAATTGAACGAAGAATAAAAACACGTTTTTATTTGCATTTTGGTTTTTAATTGCGTATTTTCGTTGTGTTGTATTTGACTCGTCGAAAATAAATGATAATAGACCAATTCTTAGAATATCTGCAGTATGAGAGGAATTATTCCACTCATACTGTTTTGTCATATAAGAACGATTTGAATCAGTTCTCCGATTTTATTGTTAGAGAACGAGGCGATTTTGTTTTACAAGACATCGATAGCGATTTAATTCGGTTGTGGATTGTTGAACTGATGGAACAGAAACGCACACCAACAACCGTTAAACGCAAGATCAGCGCCCTCAAATCTTACTACAGATTTTTGATAAAAAGGGGAGAAATCAAAATAAATCCAATACTTAACATCGTTGGTCCGAAATCTTTCAAAAAAATTCCTAACTTTGTAAAAGAGGCAGAAATGGATTTCCTTTTGGATGAGCCAAACGAAAAAAATGGCTTTGAGTCTATTCGCGATAATCTGATTATGCATCTTTTCTACGCAACCGGAATACGTCGTGCTGAGTTGCTAAATCTGAAAGATCAAGATGTTGATTTTCATGCTTCGGTGATTAAAGTAACCGGCAAACGAAATAAACAAAGGCTTATTCCCCTTGGTGAAGAGATAAAAGCGTTGCTTTTAGCTTATCTCGAAGAGCGGGATGTTAGAATAGGGGCTTGCGCTGACTGTTTTTTTGTAAGAGAAAATGGAGAATCGCTTTATCCAATGTTGATTCATCGCATTGTCGCTGACAAACTTTCAGGAGCGAATCTATCGAAGAAAAGCCCACATGTGCTCAGGCATACATTTGCAACATCCATGCTAAATCATGGTTCTCAATTGAATGCGGTCAAAGAGTTGTTGGGACACAGCTCTTTAGCTTCAACTGAAGTTTATACACACATCACATTTGAAGAATTAAAAAAGTCATACAATTCGGCTCATCCTCGAGCCAGTCAATTTAAAAAAGGAGGTTAAAATGGAAACAAGAATTCAAGCGGTTCATTTTGATGCGTCGGAGCATCTGGTAGAGTTTATCGAAAAGAAAGTCTCTAAATTGGATCAATATTTCGATGGAATATTGACAGCCGAAGTGACTTTGAAAGTTGTGAAACCTGAAACAGTTAATAATAAAGAGGTTAATATTAAAGTTAGTGTACCACATAGTGAACTTTTATTTAGTGAGAAAATCTGTGACTCATTTGAAGAAGCCGTCGATATTTGCGTCGATGCTATCAGCAAACAGTTGCGAAAGCTCAAGGAAAAAACACGATAAGGCGAAAAAAAAGGACTATTATTTTTGTAATTCGGAAAATATGCCTAAATTTGCACCCGTTTCGCTCTGAAAGGAGCAAAAACGGGTGTTTATTTTGCCTCCATAGCTCAGTTGGCCAGAGCACGTGATTTGTAATCTCGGGGTCGGGGGTTCGAATCCCTCTGGAGGCTCAGTTTTTGCTTTCACAGGTAAAACAATAATAACAGTATTGGGAATTGAAGCATTGGGGCGGTTACCAGAGTGGCCAAATGGGGCAGACTGTAAATCTGCTGGTAGTACCTTCGGTGGTTCGAATCCATCACCGCCCACACTGACGGGAATGATTTGAGAGGCGAAAGTCGGAAAATTATCTAATTGCGGGAGTAGCTCAGTTGATAGAGCATTAGCCTTCCAAGCTGAGGGTCGCGGGTTTGAGTCCCGTCTCCCGCTCTACTTTCCCCGCCTTTGTAGCTCAGTGGTAGAGCACTTCCTTGGTAAGGAAGAGGTCACGAGTTCAAATCTCGTCAAAGGCTCAATTGAATAAAATTATTGAAATATAAGAGCAATCATTAATCATTTTATAAAAAAATAAATCATGGCAAAAGAAGTTTACAAACGTGACAAACCGCACGTTAACATTGGAACTATTGGTCACGTTGACCACGGTAAAACTACTTTGACCGCTGCTATTACTACCGTTTTGGCAAGAAAAGGTCTTTGTGAAATTAAATCGTTTGACCAAATTGACAACGCTCCTGAAGAAAAAGAACGTGGTATTACTATTAATACTGCACACGTTGAATACGCTACAGAAGCTCGTCACTATGCTCACGTTGATTGTCCGGGTCACGCGGATTACGTTAAGAACATGGTAACTGGTGCTGCTCAAATGGACGGCGCAATTATCGTTGTTGCTGCAACTGACGGTCCTATGCCACAAACTCGCGAGCACATCCTTTTGGCTCGTCAGGTAAACGTTCCTAAACTTGTTGTATTTATGAACAAATGCGACATGGTTGATGACGAAGAAATGTTGGAATTAGTAGAAATGGAAATGCGTGAATTGCTTTCTTTCTATCAATTCGACGGAGATAACACTCCAATCATTCGTGGATCTGCATTAGGTGGATTGAACGGCGTTCCTGAGTGGGAAGAAAAAATCATGGAATTGATGAATGCTGTAGATACTTGGATTCCAATTCCTCCACGTGAAGTTGACAAACCTTTCTTGATGCCAGTTGAGGACGTATTCTCGATCACAGGTCGTGGTACAGTTGCTACAGGTCGTATCGAAACTGGGGTTATCAAAACAGGTGAAGAAATCCAAATCATCGGTCTTGGTGCAGAAGGAAAAAAATCAGTAGTAACTGGTGTTGAAATGTTCCGTAAAATCCTTGATAGAGGTGAAGCTGGAGATAACGTAGGTTTATTGCTTCGTGGTGTTGATAAAAACGATATCAAACGTGGTATGGTTATTACACACCCAGGTAAAGTGAAACCTCACACTAAAGTGAAAGCTGAAGTGTATATCTTGAAAAAAGAAGAAGGTGGTCGTCACACTCCATTCCACAACAAATACCGTCCTCAGTTCTATATCCGTACATTGGACGTAACTGGAGAGATTACTCTTCCAGAAGGAACTGAAATGGTAATGCCAGGTGACAACTTGACAATATCTGTAGAACTTATATATCCAGTAGCTTGCGACTTAGGTTTGCGTTTTGCTATCCGCGAAGGTGGTCGTACAGTAGGTGCAGGTCAGATTACTGAAATCGTTGAGTAATACTATTTATTACTTTAAATAAATTCGAAGCCGGTCTCTTCGTTGGGGTCGGCTTCTCATACGGGTCTAGCTCAGTTGGTAGAGCATCGGTCTCCAAAACCGAGTGTCGGGAGTTCGAGTCTCTCGACCCGTGCTAAGTCCTTAGGCAAATGAAAAAATTGATCGAAAAAATAAAAGAATCTTATACCGAACTGGTTTATAAGGTCTCTTGGCCCACCAAAGCTGAGCTGAGTAATAGCGCTGTAGTTGTAATGTTTGCTTCCCTACTTATAGCGTTGCTCATATTTGGTATCGATTTTGGTTTTGAGAAGATTATGAAGTTTTTTTACTCAAAAGTTTTCTAAAGGAGGAAATAAATGTCTGAACTTAGAAAAGAGTGGTATGTACTGCGTGCCATTAGTGGTAAAGAAAGCAAAGTTAGAGAGTATCTTGAAGCAGAAATCAAGAATACAAACATGAAAGACTTTGTATTTCAAGTGCTCATTCCAACTGAAAAAGTAATTCATGTACGTAACGGTAAGAAGGTGACTTCCGAAAGAAGTCTTTTCCCAGGTTATGTTTTGATTGAAGCTTTATTGGTTGGCGAAATAGCGCACAGACTTCGTAATATTCCTAATGTTATCGGATTTTTAGGTGGTAACATTAGACCTGTCCCTTTAAGACAATCAGAAGTAAATCGCATTTTAGGTGCTGTTGATGAACTTCAGGAAACTGAAGCAGATATGAACGTATCCTATGTGATTGGCGAGGCTGTTAAAGTCAATGCCGGTCCATTTAGCGGTTTCTCTGGTGTTATCGAAGAGGTGAATGTGGAGAAAAAGAAACTGAAAGTAATGGTCAAGATTTTCGGACGTAAAACACCTTTAGAATTAGGTTTTTTACAAGTAGAGAAAGAGTAGGAGTTGGTTACGCATAGATCCTATTCTAAATGTGAACATCAAAAATGAATAAAAATGGCTAAAGAAATTGCTGGACAAATCAAACTACAGATTAAAGGAGGCGCAGCAAATCCATCACCTCCCGTAGGACCTGCATTAGGTTCTAAAGGGATAAACATTATGGAGTTTTGCAAGCAATTCAACGCCAGAACCCAAGACAAAGCAGGTAAGATTTTGCCTGTGGTGATTACTTATTTTTCTGACAAATCTTTTGAGTTTATCGTTAAAACTCCACCTGTACCCGTACAGTTGCTGGAAGCTACAAAACAAAAAAGCGGTTCTGCTGAACCAAATCGTAAGAAAATTGCTGAGATTACTTGGGATCAGGTAAAACAAATTGCGGAAGACAAAATGACTGACCTTAACTGCTTTACGTTGGACTCAGCTATGAAAATGGTTGCCGGAACAGCTCGAAGCATGGGTATCACTGTTAAAGGGGCTTTCCCGTTAATTAATTAATAAACTTCAATTGAGATGGGTAAACTTACAAAAAATCAAAAGTTAGCTGTTGCCAAGATTGAAGCTGGGAAGACTTATTCGTTGAAAGAAGCTGCAGAATTGGTAAAAGAGATAACTCTTGTGAAATTCGATGCTTCAGTAGACGTTGACGTGCGTTTAGGTGTAGATCCTCGTAAAGCTAACCAAATGATTCGTGGGGTAGTGTCACTTCCACACGGAACTGGAAAGCAAGTGAAAGTTCTGGCTTTGTGTACTCCCGATCAGGAAGCGGCTGCTAAAGAAGCAGGTGCCGACTATGTAGGATTGGATGAGTATATCGAGAAAATCAAAGGTGGCTGGACAGATATTGATGTTATCATCACTCAACCTGCTATTATGGGTAAAATTGGTGCATTAGGCCGTGTTTTAGGTCCTCGTGGATTGATGCCTAACCCTAAGAGCGGTACTGTGACTAACGAAGTAGGTAAGGCTGTGAAAGAAGTGAAACAAGGTAAAATCGACTTCAAAGTTGATAAAACTGGTATTATTCATACTTCTATTGGTAAAGTGTCTTTTAGCTCTGACAAGCTTGTTGACAATGCTAAAGAATTTATCAATACACTAATCAAACTGAAACCTTCAGCAGCTAAGGGAACTTATGTGAAAAGTATTTTTCTTTCAAGTACTATGAGTCCGGGTATCAAAATTGATCCCAAATCAGTAGACGAACACAATTAATAGATGAGTTATGAGAAAGGAAGAAAAACAAACTAATATTGAACAAATTGTAGCTACTATCAAGGAGTACGGGCACTTTTATCTCACTAATACAGCAACATTGAATGCTGCAAAAACGAGTGATTTAAGAAGAGAGTGTTTCAAACAAGATATCAAACTACTTGTTGTTAAAAATACCTTGCTACAAAAAGCTCTAGAAAGCTTTGATACAGATTTTTCACCATTGTATGGGTCTTTAAAAGGTTCTACGTCTGTTATGTTTTCGAATGTTGCTAACGCACCAGCGATACTTATCAAAGACTTTAGAAAAAAAGAAGAGATTCCTGCTCTTAAAGCAGCTTATGCTGAAGAGAGTTTTTACATCGGCGAAGATCAATTGGATGCATTAATCCATATCAAGAGCAAAAACGAGCTTATCGGCGAAGTTATTGGATTGTTGCAATCACCAGCGAAGAACGTTATATCGGCTCTTCAATCAGGTGGAAGCACACTCCACGGCGTCTTGACAACGCTATCAGAAAGATAAAAAATTAGAAATATTAATAGTAACAAACAATTAAATTATACTACAATGGCAGATTTGAAAGCTTTTGCTGAACAATTAGTAAACTTGACCGTAAAAGAAGTAAATGAACTTGCTGGAATTTTGAAAAGCGAATATGGTATCGAACCAGCTGCTGCAGCTGTTTCTGTTGCTGCTGCTCCTGCTGCTGCTGCAGCTGAGGAAGTACAAACTGCATTCGATGTTGTTTTGAAATCAGCCGGTGCCAATAAATTGGCTATCGTTAAGTTAGTTAAAGAACTCACTGGTCTTGGCTTGAAAGAAGCAAAAGATTTAGTTGATTCTGCTCCCGCTAAGTTGAAAGAAGGAATTTCTAAAGACGAAGCCGATGCGTTGAAAAAACAATTGGAAGAAGGCGGAGCTGAAGTTGAACTTAAGTAATTTTTCCAAGTTTTTGGAATGATGGTTAAGAATCCTCTGCTGGAGGATTCTTAACCTTTTTGTGCTTATAATTTTTATTAGGTTCATTAATCTACTTACGATGTCTTCAAACAATATCAAACCAAGGGTAAATTTTGCTTCCATCAAGAATCCGATGGCATATCCGGATTTCTTAGAAGTTCAATTGAAGTCATTTCAAGACTTTTTACAAATCGATACTCCTCTTGATAAACACAAGAACGAAGGTCTGTACAGAGTTTTTGCTGAAAACTTCCCAATCGCAGATACGCGAAATAATTTTGTCCTAGAGTTTTTAGATTATTTTATCGATCCTCCTCGTTATACCATCGATGAGTGTATTGAAAGAGGTCTAACTTATAGTGTGCCTTTAAAGGCCAAACTGAAGTTGTACTGTACAGATCCCGATCACGAAGATTTTGACACCGTGATTCAGGATGTGTATTTAGGACCAATTCCTTACATGACTGCCAAAGGCACATTTGTTATAAATGGAGCTGAGCGTGTAATCGTTTCTCAGTTACATAGGTCTCCAGGTGTTTTCTTCGGACAGAGTACACATGCAAATGGCACGAAACTTTATTCTGCTCGGATTATTCCTTTCAGAGGGTCGTGGATAGAATTTGCTACAGATATTAATAATGTCATGTATGCTTATATCGACCGGAAGAAAAAGTTACCGGTCACCACACTTTTGCGAGCAATTGGTTTTGAGAATGATAAGGATATCCTTGAGATATTTGGTCTTGCAGAAGAAATCAAAACAACAAAAGCTAATCTAAAAAAGGCAATCGGACGTAAATTAGCTGCACGTGTTTTGAAGACTTGGGTGGAAGATTTTGTAGATGAAGATACTGGTGAGGTAGTTTCAATCGAACGTAATGAAGTTATTATAGATCGTGAGACAGTTCTAGAAGAAACCCACATTGATGAAATTACAGAATCAGGTGTTCAAAATATTCTTTTACACAAGGAAGAAGTGAACTTGTCTGATTATGCAATTATTTACAATACGCTTCAAAAAGACCCAAGTAACTCTGAAAAAGAGGCTGTTTTGTACATCTATCGTCAACTTCGTAATGCTGAACCAGCAGATGATGCTAGTGCGCGTGAAGTTATTTCAAATCTTTTCTTCTCGGAGAAACGATACGATTTGGGCGAAGTAGGTCGTTACAGAATCAATAAAAAATTAAATCTTGAAATCGGTGTTGATACGAAAGTTTTGACGCGCGAGGACATTATTAATATAATCAAATATTTGATCGAGTTGATCAATTCGAAAACTGATGTTGACGATATTGACCACTTGAGTAATCGTCGTGTACGTACTGTAGGCGAGCAACTTTACAACCAATTTGGTGTAGGTTTGGCTCGTATGGCTCGTACTATTCGTGAGCGAATGAATGTTCGTGATAACGAGGTGTTTACACCAATTGATTTGATCAATGCAAAAACTATTTCTTCGGTAATCAATTCATTCTTCGGAACGAATGCGTTGTCGCAGTTTATGGATCAAACCAACCCATTGGCAGAGATGACGCACAAACGTCGTATGTCGGCACTTGGGCCTGGTGGTCTCTCTCGTGAACGTGCAGGTTTCGAGGTTCGTGACGTTCACTTTACACACTACGGTCGACTTTGCCCGATTGAAACGCCTGAAGGTCCGAATATCGGTTTGATATCCTCGTTGTGTGTATATGCTAAAATCAACGAACTTGGTTTTATCGAAACACCCTACCGTCAAGTTGAAAAAGGTATTGTAGATTTAAATGATAATAGTGTTATCTATTTAACTGCAGAAGAAGAAGAAGGAAAAGTTATAGGACAAGGAAATGCGCCATTAGATTCAAATGGTAAATTCATCAGATCACGTGTGAAAGCACGTATGGAAGGTGATTTTCCAGTTGTTGCTCCAAGTGAAGTGAACTTGATGGATGTATCTCCCACTCAGATTGCTTCTATCGCTGCATCTTTGATTCCATTCTTGGAGCATGATGATGCTAATCGTGCTTTGATGGGCTCGAATATGATGCGTCAGGCAGTACCTCTGCTTCGTTCAGAAGCACCAGTAGTTGGTACAGGCTTGGAAGGTCAAATTATCCGCGATTCAAGAACTCAAATCACTGCTGAACGTGATGGCGTTATTGAGTTTGTTGATGCAACATGCATTCGTATAAGATATGATAGATCAGAAGAGGAAGCATTTTTAAGTTTCGATACTTCTGTAAAAGAATACAATATCCCTAAATTCAGAAAGACTAACCAAAGTACAACTCTTGATTTGCGCCCAATTTGTCGTGTCGGTCAACAAGTGACTGGTGGTGAGATTCTGACTGAAGGATATTCTACACAAAATGGTGAATTGGCGTTAGGTAAAAACCT
>JBAXGL010000082.1:0-10430 GCA_037139375.1 Bacteroidales bacterium
GAGCTTCGAATGGCTCTTTAAACAGCAGATCGTAGTCGATACGTTCGCCCTCTGCGATGGATTTAATCGTTTGCTCGCCTATCCCTAATTCTTTATTCTTGCTCTTCCAAGCATAAACTGCACCGACAGTGCCATCCACACCGCTGTATTCTGTGACAGCATTGGTGTCTTTCTTTGCCCACACACTGAAATTTCGTTGGTTTTTCAGCAGTTTAATGTAGTCAAATACTTCTTTTTTCGACTTATTGATAGTCGTTTGTCGCTCTACGGCGAACTCTTTTTTAACAAAAAGTGCGGTCAATAGTGCTAATGCAACGATGCCGACCAATGTCAGCCCAATGATTTTAAGGATTTTCATAATTATAAAAGATTTTGTTTAAGTCTCAGATTGAAACAATTCGACTTATTATAAAGTTCTTAAGGCCTGTTTATTTTTCATTGAGCTGGTTTTTTTCGCTTTTGACCAGTGCTTTCTTTTATTCATCCAAATTTAATAGGTTTGACATCATTAACCACTCATCTTTGTACTCAATTTCGTAAATGTTGTTAATGACTGAACAGCATTCATCTTTAAACCGTTAAACTATTGAAACGCAGTAAACTTTTGCACTGTAAAAACTATTACAGTAAATAAAGTTTCCTAAGTTTGCAGAAAATTTGACAGAAAAAGATGAATCCAGAACAATTAGAAATTATCAATCGGGTCAAGGAGATGTATTTTCGCTATGGCATCAAAAGTGTGACAATGGACGATGTGGCGCGCGAATTGAGCATTTCGAAAAAGACCTTGTACCAACACTTTTCTGATAAGGAGAAGTTGGTAGATGAAGTGGTGAAAGTGCTTTTGGTTGAAAAGACGGGTATCGTGGATAAGCTCATCAGCGAGTGCCCCGATGCGATCAGTGAAATGGTGACCATTCACCAATTTATGGACAAAATGTCGCGCGAGCACAGCTATGCGATGGATAATGACTTGCGAAAATATTATCCAGTCACATTCAATCAAATTGTGACGAACAAACGAGCGCACATGTATAAGGTAGCCATCGAAAATATACAACGTGGTCAGAAAGAGGGTTTTTACCGTCCAGAAGTAAATGGCGAGATAATTGCTAAGACGGTTCTTGTTCGTTTCGAAAGCTCTTTTGATTCCTGTATTTTCACGTTCGAAGAGATGTTGACAAAAGAGTTCTTCAACGAGATATTAAACTACCACGTGCGTGGCATTGCTACGCCAAAAGGAATAAAACGACTGGAAGAGATTCTGGCTACATTATAAACAATAAAATAAGTAAATAACACCAAAACAAATAGAGAAGTATGAACAAAGTACGAAAAACGAAGATGAATTTGTGGTTGCTGGCTGTTGGTCTGCTTTCGATGTCGAGTCTGTCGGCGCAGAATGCCAATCGAAGTCTGTCGCTACTAGAGGCAAAACAGTTTGCATTTGACAACAATCAGACGATCAAAAATGCCAAAATAGATGTTTCGATAGCCAAAAAGAAGGTGTTCGAAACCACAGCCATAGGTTTGCCACAGGTATCTGCCAGTGCAAATTATCAGCATTTATTCAATGTGCCATCGTTTAGTTTCCCTACCACGGGTTACACTCAATCGGCACTTACGTTTCCAGGTGGTGTTACCCCTTCAGGTTTCGAACAGTTTAAGAGCGTGGGTGGTTTGAATCAGTACGTGTATGCAGGCGAAGGATATCCAATTTCACCGAAGGACAACACCGTTTTCAAATTGCAGGTTTCGCAATTGATTTTCAGTGGCGAATACATTGTTGGTTTGCAAGCCACCAAGGTTTTCAAGTTGATTTCAGAGCAATCGCTGGTGAAAAGCCGCATCGAAATTGGTGCAATGGTGGAGAGCACCTATTATTTGGCTTTGGTGCTGACTGAAAATTTGCAAATTGTGCAGCAAAATAAGGCGCTTACCGCACAAACGCTGAAAGAGATGGTAGCGATGAACAAGGCTGGTTTCAACGAACAATCTGATCTCGACCAGTTGCAAATCAACCTCAATCTGTTGGGCAATCTGGAGGTGTCGCTGCAAGGTCAACTGAAAAATGTGAATAACCAGTTGAAGTATCAATTGGGAATGGAACTGACAGATAATCTGACGTTGACAGACAAACTACAAGATGTGATAGCTACTGTATCGCCATTCGATGGTCGGGAACTCAATATTAAGCAGAATATTGACTTTCAGATGATTGAAAATAATGTTTCTGCTCAGAAGTTAAGTCTTCGTCGCGAACAAAGTGGGTATTTGCCTACTTTATCGGCATTTTACCAACATCAGGAAAAACAGAAAGCACCTGCTCTCGATTTCGAACCAAAAGATGTGTTGGGCATTACACTTTCGATACCCATCTTTTCAAGTGGTAGCCGATTGATGAAGGTGAAACAAGCAAAATTAGCACTCGATAAAGCCGAAAATTCACAATCACAATTCGAAAAAGGACTCTCGTTGCAATTTGACAATCAACGTTTGAATTACCAAACTGCCTACAATACATTCACCAATCAACGCGAAAGTTCGGAACTCAGCAAAAGGATTTTCGACAAAACAACCGCTAAATTTAAACAAGGTGTTTCGTCTAGTTTGGAGCTGACTCAGGTGCAAAGTCAATATTTGACTACGGTGAGCAGCTACTACAACTCAGTGCTTAGTCTGTTGAATGCTCGAGTTGAACTTCAAAAATTAACAGCCCCAAGCAACTAAAAATTCACACATTAAATAACAAATTCTTAAAACCAAAAATATGGAAACGAAATTCAAATCAATTATCCTTGTTGCAATCGTCTTAGTCTCTTTGGCAAGCTGCAAACAAGATAAGAATGCACAATTAATAAAGTTGAAAAAACAGCAGCAAGAGTTAGTTGACAAAATTGCCACGTTAGAGGCTCAAATAAAAGACACGACGGCGAGTTCTGATTTTGTGCAGGTATCCGTCGAAAAAGTTGCACCTACTTTGTTTACTCACGCCATAGATGTGCAAGGTGCGCTCGATGGTGATGAAAATGTGAAGGTTTATCCACAAGGTGCAGGTGTCATTACACAAGTGTTGGTGGCAGTCGGTTCACACGTCAATAAAGGTCAGGTGATTGCAAAAATTGACGACCAATCTATGCGAAAAACATTAGCACAAACTACTGCTCAATACAAATTGGCACTCGAAATGTATGATCGTCAGAAAAATCTTTGGGATCAGAAAATTGGTTCTGAAATGCAGTATTTGCAAGCAAAAACCAATAAAGAAGCACTAGAAAATGGACTAGCTGCACTGAAAGATCAATTGGATTATTTTCAGATTAAATCGCCGATTAATGGTACAATTGAAGATCTACCGGTCAAAGTAGGTATGTCAGCCTCACCAGCAATGGCAGTGGCTACTGTTATTAATTTTTCATCGGTGAAGATTGTTGCAGACGTAGCAGAAGCTTACAATACAAGTATTTCAACAGGTGATGCTGTATCGATTTGGTTTCCTGATTTAAGGAAAGAATACACCAGTAAAATAGCTAATGCAAGCAAGTACATTACCCCTGCCAATCGTTCATTCAAAGTGGAAGTTCGCTTGCCAGGTAATCTTAAAAACCTGAAAGCCAATATGATTGCGGTACTTCGTATCACAGATTATAAAAATCCGAAAGCGATTATCGTGAAAGTAAATTTGATTCAAAACGATTCAAAGGGTGCTTATGTTTATGTCGTTGCCAATGAGAAAGGCAAACAAATTGCCCGTAAAAACTACATCACTCAAGGCATGACCTACAATGGTATTGCAGAAGTGAAAAGTGGTCTTTCTGTTGGCGATCAGATTATTAGTGTGGGTCAATTGGGTTTGTCGGATGGTGTTCAAGTGAAGTTTTAAAAGATAAAACTAATGGAAAAAAAGAAAAAAGAATTTAAGCCTACCAGTTGGTCGATAGATAACAAAACCAGCATTTATATTTTGGTAGTCATCATCGCCATATTTGGGTTGGTCAGTCGAAATAGCATTCCGAAGGAGCAATTTCCAGAAATTGTGATTCCAACTCTTATTGTGAACACTGTATATCCAGGTACATCGCCGCAGGATATGGAGAATTTAGTCACACGTCCGTTGGAGAAAAATCTGAAGTCGATTAGCGGTGTGAAAAAGATTCGCAGCAATTCGATTCAAGATGTGAGTTCTGTGATTGTTGAGTTTCAAGCCAATGTAGATCAGGTAGAAGCGAAACGCAAAGTGAAAGATGCAGTAGATAAAACGAAGAGCGATTTGCCCTCAGATTTGCCCTCAGATCCTGCTGTCATTGAGATTGATATTTCTCAGATGCCGATTATGTCCATCAATATTTCAGGTAATTATCCACTCGATCAGCTGAAAAAATATGCCGATGAGACTCAAGATCGCATTGAAGAATTGAGTGAAATCACCCGCGTGGATATCGTTGGAGCGTTGGATAAAGAGATTCAGGTGAATCTGGATATGTATAAAATGCAGTCGTTTAATCTGACATTTGACGATGTTTCGCGTTCGATTATGAACGAAAATAGAACCATCTCTGGTGGAGCGATTGACTTGCAAGGCATGAGACGCAATATCCGTGTGGTTGGCGAATTTAAAGATGTTGCCACGTTACAAAATTTAGTCATCAAATCTTCTGGAGGTGGGTTGGTTTACCTCAAAGATGTGGCTGAAGTGAAGAGCGGTTTCAAAGAACAAGACAGTTATGCTCATTTGAATGGACAGAATGTGTTGATTCTCAATGTTATCAAGAAAAGTGGTCAGAACTTGCTCGATGCCTCCGACAAGATTAAAACTGTGATGGCTAATTTGCAGAAAACAAAGTTTCCTAAAGATATCACGATTACAGTTTCAGGCGATCAAAGCAAGTTCACAAGAAGTTCCATCAAGGATCTCGATAACACCATCATCATTGGGTTTATTTTGGTGATTATTGTGTTGATGTTCTTTATGGGTGTCACAAATGCTTTCTTTGTCGGTCTTTCTGTGCCGCTATCGATGGCGATAGCCTATATCGTCATGCCTGGAATAGGATTTACGATGAATATGCTGGTGACTTTTGCCTTCATCTTTGCCTTGGGAATTGTGGTAGATGATGCCATCGTGGTTATCGAAAACACGCATCGCATCTTTATGAAAGGCAAACTGACCATCAAAGAAGCTGCTAAAGCTGCTGCTGGTGAAGTTTTCGTTCCGATTTTGTCGGGTACACTTACCACTTTAGCTCCTTTCTTCCCATTAGCATTTTGGCCGGGAGTGACTGGTAAGTTTATGTACTATATTCCTGTCACCATTATCATCACACTTTTTGCTTCGTTGTTTGTTGCATACATTATCAATCCAGTGTTTGCGGTGCAGTTTATGAAAAAAGACGAAGAACACCATGGAATGCCTCGTCAACGTATGTGGGCTATTTCGGCGATAATGGTTGTTTTCTCGATATTATTTCACCTTTTTGGTTGGCATCTATTGGCTAACTTAGTGGGCTTCTTTGTTTTCAGTTTCATTTTGCATAACATGTATGGATACAAAGTGTTGTTGCATTTCCAACATTATTTGATTCCGAAAATCTTAGACAAATACGAACATCTGTTGCGGTTTGTTTTGCAAAAGAAACGTCCGAAAAAGATGCTTTATGGACTGATTGCTCTGTTCTTCGGCGCATTTATATTGTTTGGAATGTTTCCTCCTAAGGTGGGATTTTTTCCTGACAACGAACCCAACACGGTTAATGCGTATATCAAAATGCCCGTGGGCACTGATGTGAAAGTGACCGACAGCATCGCTCGAGTGGTGGAAGGTCGTATGTTGAAAGTTCTTGGAAAAAACAATCCGATAGTAGAATCGGTTGTGTCGAATGTGGCATTGGGTGCATCGCCCGATATGTTTGATATGGGAACGAAAACATCGCACAAAGCTAAAGTAACGGTTAATTTTGTGGAGTTTGCTCAACGTAAAGGTCAGAATACCAATGTCTATATGGAGAAAATCCGTGAAGCCGTAAAAGGTATTCCTGGAACAGAAATCAATGTAGAAAAAGAGAAAAATGGACCTCCGACTGGAAAACCTGTGAATATTGAAATCAGTAGTGATAATTTGGATGAATTAACTTCGACCAGTACAAGATTGATTGCCTATCTTGATTCACTAAAAATACCTGGAGCAGATAAGTTTAAAACTGATTTTGCGAGTACAAAACCTGAAGTATTAGTCGATCTTGATCGTGTTCGTGCCAATATTGAAGGCATTTCTACCGGTCAGGTTGGATCAGAAATTCGGGCTGCGGTGTTTGGTAAAGAGAGTTCTAAATTTCGTGAAGGTGAAGAGCAATATCCGATACAGTTGCGTTTTGCAAAAGACCAACGCGATAATGTAGACCGATTGATTAATACCCACATCACTTATCGTGATATGAATAGCGGTGTTTTGCGCAGTATTCCTTTAGCGGCTGTTGCTACGATAAAATACCAAAATTCAGTGGGCGGCATTACCCGCTTGGGATTAAAACGAGTCATAACAGTTGATGCCAATGTGATAACTGGGTACACCGCTAATGAAGTAGTAGCATCTGTTCAGCGCAGTTTGAAAACTTTCAAAAAGGCGGAGACGGTAGAAATAAAGCTGACAGGGGAGCAAGAAGATCAAAAAGAGTCGGGAAATTTCCTTGGTATGGCAATGGGATTGGCTTTGTGTCTGATCGTTTTCATTCTGATTACTCAATTTAATTCGTTAGCCAAACCGGTGATTATTGTTTCGGAAGTTCTGTTTAGTATCATAGGTGTTTTGCTGGGGTATTTGATTACCGGACAAACGATGTCAATCATTATGACCGGTATGGGTATGGTAGCTTTGGCAGGTATTGTGGTACGAAACGGGATCTTGCTGGTAGAATTTACCGATGTGTTAATTGAAGAAGGACTACGCCCTCGTGAAGCGATGATTCAAGCAGGTAAGACGCGTATTACACCTGTTCTACTCACTGCTACAGCAACTATTCTAGGGTTGATTCCACTTGCATTTGGGTTCAATATCGACTTCGTAGGATTGTTTACCAGTTTCGAACCTCATATTCACTTCGGTGGTGATAGTGTAGCATTCTTTGGACCGTTGTCGTGGACCATCATTTATGGCCTCACCTTTGCCACATTCCTTACTTTGGTGATGATTCCTGTGATGTATTATCTCATCTATGTGAATAAAATCAAGATGAGTCGACGCGTTTCTAGAATCCGATATACCAAAAACTGGCTGAGAAGTATATTCTAATTTTGTAAGTAAATAGTTGATAATGTGTATTCACCCTCTCACTCGAAGTGAGGGGGTGAATTGTTTTTAGATTTTCTACAAACAAACGAGGGGGTGAACTTTCTAAAAGTCATCCCCTCGTTTCAATATCTTCCTTTGCGTCTTCGTACCTTTGCGTTCAATTATTTCTTCGGTCTATTGTGCAGCCCGCATTCCTTGTGCTCGGGAGCTTCCCACCACCAGCGACCGGCGCGCAGGTCTTCACCTTCGGCAATGGCGCGTGTGCAGGGCTGACAGCCGATGCTCGGAAATCCTTTGTCGTGCAGCTCGTTGTAGGGCACATCGTTTGCTTTGATGTAGTCCCAGACATCTTTTTCGATCCAGTTCACCAGTGGATTGATTTTGATGATGCTGTTGGCTTCGTCCCATTCCACCGCTTTGGTGTTGAAGCGCGTCACCGATTGCTCCTGACGCAGACCGCAAATCCAAACCTCCAGTCCGGCAAAAGCACGCTTCAGCGGCTCCATTTTGCGCACTTGGCAGCAGAGTTTCCGCTTCTCGATACTGTCGTAGAAGAGGTTGATGCCGTTTGTTTTCACCATTTCTTCCACCTTCTCGTGATTCGGGAAGAAGATGTCGATGTTGATGCCGTACTTCTTGTTCGTTTTATCGATCAATGAGTAAGTTTCGGGGAAAACGCGACCAGTATCGAGCGTGAAGATGCGCGCCGTCGAGTCGATTTTGACCACCAAATCCGTCAGCACCTGATCTTCGATGCTGAGGCTCGACGATAGGGCTATTTTGCCTTTGTATTCAGTGAGAAAGTAGCGCAAAACCTCTTCTGCGCTGCTTTTCTCGAATTGTTGTTGAAATTCTTCAGTTATCATATTCCTTTTTGTTTCCCGCAGATTACGCAGATTCTTGAATTCATTAGCTAATCAGCTAATTCTCGAATTTGCTAATTTAAATATAAGAACCCTCTTTTACATTCTCCAACTCATCCACAATCATGCCGGCACCAACCGTTTCGTTGGTATTTTCGTCGATAAAGACGAGGCTGCCCGTGATACGGTTTTGGCTGTATGAGTCAAATACCAACGGTTTTGCCGTGCGGATGGTGACCATCGCGATGTCGTTGGCGTGAATGGTTTTATCTGCAAAGTTGTTTTCCAACGTGTTGATGTTCACTTTGAAATTCACCTCTTTCACAATGCCTTTTGTTTCGCTCGTCGCGTGGCGGATGATGTATTTGTTGTTGAGGTTCAGTGGTTTTTCGTTCAACCAGCAGACCATCAGTGCGATACTTTGTCCCACTTGTGGTTGCTTGGCGTCGTCTTTCACAATCATATCGCCGCGACTCACATCCACCTGACTGTTGAGGTGAACGGTCACCGATTGCGGTGCGTACGCAAAATCTAACTCTTTGTCGAAGTCGTTAATCGATTTGACCACCGATTTCACCCCCGAAGGCAATACAATCACCGGATCGCCCACGCTGAGCGTGCCACCTGCCAAACGACCGCCGTAACCACGGTAGTCGTGGTATTGGTCTTGATACGGACGAATCACGTATTGCACAGGGAATCGTGCTGCGTCGGAGTTGATTTTGTGCGCCACTGGAGTCGTTTCGAGAATTTCGAGCAACGTCTGGCCCGTGTACCAAGGTGTATTCACCGAGCGATCCACTACGTTGTCGCCATCACGCGCCGAGATAGGCACGAAACGGATGTTGCGCAGTTTCACCGCATTAGTGATTTTTTTGTAGCCTTCCAAAATGTCGTTGTACACTTGTTCAGAGAAATCCACCAAGTCCATTTTGTTGATACAAACCACCACGTTAGGGATTTGCAACAACGATGCGATGTAAGAGTGTCGGATGGTTTGCTCCAAAATGCCGTGACGCGCATCGATGAGGATGATTGCGAGGTCGGCAGTTGAAGCACCGGTCACCATATTGCGGGTGTACTGAATGTGTCCTGGGGTGTCGGCGATGATGAACTTGCGTTTCGGCGTGGCGAAGTAGCGGTATGCCACGTCGATGGTGATGCCTTGTTCGCGCTCGGCACGTAGACCGTCGGTCAGCAAGGCAAGGTTCACCTCTTCGGTACCGCTGCGTTTGCTAGCCTCTTTTACCGCTTCGAGTTGATCTTCGAAAATCGATTTGCTATCGTAGAGCAGACGGCCGATGAGTGTACTTTTACCATCATCCACACTTCCTGCAGTCGAGAAACGGAGCAACTCCATGTTGAGGTAGCCGCTTCCGAATGTATCTTTTGAATCTTGAATTTTAGTCATAATAAGTTATAAGTCATAAGTTATAAGTCATAAGTTGTAAGTCATAAGTCGTATGTTGAAGTGATTCTTTTAACTTCTTAGCGAAGCGTTAACTTCTTCTAACTCCTTTTAACTTCGTGTGATTAAAAGTACCCCTCTTTTTTACGATCCTCCATTGCAGCTTCCGAGCGTTTGTCGTCGGAGCGACCACCACGTTCTGTCACGCGAGAAGAAGCAATTTCGTCGATGATTTCTTCCAGTGAGTTGGCTTCCGATAGTGTGAGACCCGTACAAGTGACATCGCCAATCGTGCGACAACGAACACGTTTTACGACAGGTTTTTCGTCTGGTTTCAAGGTAATGAAAGGCAGATTAGCGAGCAAGTTTCCGTCGCGCTCGATCACTTCCCGTTCGTGTGTGTAGTAGAGGCTTGGCATCGGGATATTTTCCTGCAAAATATATTGCCACACGTCCATTTCGGTCCAGTTGCTGAGCGGGAAAATGCGGAAGTGCTCGCCGAGGTTCTTTTTGCCGTTGAAGATGTTCCACAACTCCGGGCGTTGGTTTTTTGGATCCCATTGTCCGAACTCATCGCGGTGTGAGAAGAAGCGCTCTTTGGCGCGGGCTTTCTCTTCGTCGCGGCGTGCGCCGCCGAGAGCAGCGTCAAATTTATGCTTCTCGAGCGAGTTGAGCAAAGTCACCGTTTGTAACTTGTTGCGACTAGCATTGTAGCCTTTTTCTTCTACGCTGATGCCTTTGTCGATGTCTTCCTGCACCGAGCCCACCAAAAGTGTCGCTCCGATTTCTTTTACTAAACTGTCGCGGTATTCGATGGTTTCGGGGAAATTGTGCCCCGTGTCGATGTGCAACAACGGAAACGGAATAGCCGCCG
>JBAXGL010000083.1:0-10365 GCA_037139375.1 Bacteroidales bacterium
CATCTGATATTTAGCAATATAAGTATCTATTGTTTGATTTATTACAAATTTTTGTTTAATCGCCTATTTTCAGAACAAAATAGTTTTGTACAATATCGATAATCTTTCGTACCAAAAGATTATCAGCAAAAAAATTGTTTCACTAATTTTGTTCTTGAAAACCTGGGGTTAATACTATTTGTGTATAACATTTATTTAAACAATAAAGTTTAATCATTTTTTGAATTATTACTTTTTGAATATATTACAATAAATACGATTCCTGATAAAGAAGAAAATTCCAACCGTTTATTAATTATAAATCTTTAAAAATGAAAAAGTTACTGTCTTTTATTGCGTTTCTAAGCCTGCCTTTTTTGGCCATGGCAAGTGAAGCGGATTTGAAAATTCCCGAAGCTATTAAATCGCAAAATGTGCTTTACTTCGGCTTCCTTATCACATTACTGGGTTTAGTTTTTGGATTCTACCAGTACAAACAAGTAAAGGGGCTGCCTGCTCACAAGTCGATGCTCGACATCTCTGAGGTTATTTACCAAACATGTAAAGCATACCTCAAACAACAAGGCAAATTTCTTGCAATTCTTTTTATTTTCATCGGTGCCGCAGTGGCAGGTTATTTTGGATTTTTGAATCCGATAGGTGAAACAGCCGCAGAAAAATTCGGTTCTGTAGCACTTATTATTTCTTGGACGATAATCGGTATTCTTGGCTCTTACGCCGTAGCGGCATTTGGTATTCGGATGAATACATTGGCAAATTCGCGTATGGCTTTTGCATCATTGAAACGCGATCCGTTGAAATTGCTCAATATTCCATTGAACGCTGGTATGAGTATTGGTGTTGTGCTGATTTGTGTTGAGCTAATTTTGATGTTAGTAATCTTGATGTTTATGCCCGGTCACTTAGCTGGTGCTTGTTTCATTGGGTTTGCTATTGGAGAATCGCTTGGTGCTTCTGCTTTGCGTATTGCAGGTGGTATTTTCACCAAAATCGCAGATATTGGTTCCGACTTAATGAAAGTGGTATTCAAAATCGGTGAAGATGATCCACGTAACCCAGGTGTGATTGCAGACTGTACAGGTGATAATGCAGGTGACTCTGTTGGTCCGACTGCTGATGGTTTTGAGACTTATGGTGTAACTGGTGTTGCATTGATTTCATTTATTCTGTTAGCAGTAGGCGGCGCAGCTTTAGGTTTGACTGATGCCATTACTAACGATCTGAAGGTAAAACTATTAGTTTGGATTTTCGTAATGCGCATCCTGATGATTATCACCTCAGTAGCTGCATTTTACATCAATGGATTTGTTAGCAAAGCAAAATATAGCGGTAAAGATGAGTTAGACTTCGAAGCGCCATTAACCCACTTGGTTTGGATTACTTCGTTGCTTTCTATTGCTGTCACATTTGCTGCGAGCTACATTATGATACCTGATTTGAATGGTGACACAAATATGTGGATCGTTCTTTCTACAATCATTAGTTGTGGTACGATTGGTGGTGCTTTGATTCCTGAGTTTACTAAAATATTCACTTCTCCAAAATCGGCTCACGTGCAAGAAGTGGTGAGTGCTGGTAAAGAAGGTGGCGCATCGCTTGTGATTCTATCTGGACTTGTTGCCGGTAACTTCAGTGCAGTTTGGACTGGGCTTGTATTTTTCGTACTTATGTTTTCTGCGTATTTCGCAAGCACATTCGGATTGGCTACAATTATGATTTACCCTTCAATTTTTGCTTTTGGATTAGTAGCTTTCGGACTTTTAGGTATGGGTCCTGTAACAATTGCTGTTGACAGCTACGGACCAGTAACTGATAATGCTCAATCGGTATACGAGCTTTCGTTGATTGAAGACGACAAAGAAACAGCAGAAAAAGAAATCGAAAAAGAGTTTGGATTCAAACCTGACTGGGAGAAATCGAAATATTATCTCGAAGCCAACGACGGTGCCGGTAATACCTTCAAAGCTACCGCAAAACCGGTGCTAATCGGAACGGCAGTAGTAGGTGCTACCACGATGATTTTTTCGTTGATTTTGATGATTGAAAAGACCTTACACATCAAGCCTGAATTGATTTTGAATTTGTTGAATCCATATTCTATTCTTGGATTTATTTTGGGTGGTTGTGTTATTTATTGGTTTACAGGAGCTTCTATGCAAGCTGTTACTACGGGAGCATACAGAGCGGTGGAATACATCAAAAAGAATATCAATCTTGACCCCAATGCACCTAAAAAAGCTGATACAGCAAAATCCGTAGAAGTTGTGAAAATTTGTACTCAATACGCACAAAAAGGGATGTTCAATATTTTCATTGGTATCTTCTTCTTCGCTTTAGCTTTTGCTTGTCTGTCATCACCTTCTGGAATTGGTGGAAACAATGCCGTTGCATTATTTATAAGCTATTTGATTTCGATTGCGGTGTTTGGTTTGTTCCAAGCAATCTTTATGGCAAACGGTGGTGGAGCTTGGGATAACGCTAAAAAAGTAGTAGAAGTAGATTTGAAAATGAAAGGCACACCTTTGCACGATGCAACAGTAGTAGGCGATACAGTAGGTGACCCATTCAAAGACACATCGTCTGTTGCGCTCAATCCTGTGATTAAATTTACTACACTATTCGGTCTCTTGGCTATGGAAATAGCCATCAGCCCAAGCTTCCGCGATGTGGCTCCATATTTTGGAGTGGCATTCCTTGCTGTTGCTTTGGTTTTTGTATGGCGCTCGTTCTACAAAATGAGAATCGAGAAATAATTTTATTTGAATAAAACCATAAAGCGGCTATCTGAGAAAGTTTCAGATAGCCGCTTTTGTATTTAGTAAGGCCAATCTCTTTTTGATTATCTTTGCAAATGAAATCAGGAAATCGATGAGCCCAAAATATATTGAACTTTTAGCACCAGCAAAAAATGCAGAAACAGGCATTGAAGCTATTCGCCACGGAGCGGATGCCGTCTATATTGGTGCACCGAAATTCAGCGCCAGGTCATCGGCTCACAATTCTTTGGAAGAAATAGAAACGTTGGTCGAATTTGCTCATCTTTTTCATGCCAGAGTATATGTGGCCTTCAACACCATTCTCACAGACGAGCAACTGCCTGAGGCGCAAGCCATGATTCACGATTTGTATCGTATCGGGGTGGATGCTCTCATAGTGCAGGATATGGGCGTATTAGAATTAGACATTCCTCCTATTGCTATCCATGCAAGCACTCAAGCAGACAATCGCACACCTGAAAAGGTGCAGTTTCTTTCAGATTCAGGTTTTTCGCAGGTCGTGTTAGCTCGCGAATTAGGATTGGCAGAAATCAACAACATTTCAAAAAAAACCGATGTCCCGCTCGAAGTATTCGTGCATGGTGCTTTGTGTGTAAGTTATAGCGGACAGTGCTATATCAGTCAGGCTTATGCAGGACGAAGTGCCAACCGCGGAGATTGCTCTCAATTTTGCCGTTTGCCATATCGCCTCGAAGATGCCACTGGCAAGGTGATGTCGCGCAACAGCCATATTCTTTCGCTCAAAGATATGAACCGTAGCGATTCGTTGGAAGAGTTGCTTGATGCTGGGGTTAGTTCCTTAAAAATAGAAGGGCGAATGAAAGATATTTCGTACGTTAAAAACGTAACGGCCACTTATAGCAAAAAGTTGAACGAAATTATTAAACGACGACCCGAGTTCAAACGTGAATCGTCAGGGACAAGCCGTGTGCTATTTTCCCCTGCTCCCGAAAAGAGCTTCAACCGAGGATTTACCAACTTCTATGTAGACCGAAAAAAGGAAGTGCCCGAGCAAATATGGAACTATGCCACACCTAAAGCAATGGGTGAAAACGTGGGAACAGTTAAAGCTATCTACGGAAACCACTTCACGCTGGCAGGTTTAGTACAACTCAACAACGGCGATGGACTTTGTTTTATAAACGAACAAGGAGATTTAACCGGGTTTAGAGTAAATCGTGTGGACGAAAACCGCGTGTTTCCTGCTGAAATGCCTAAACTGACTCCCAAAACAGAGCTGTTCCGCAATTGGGATCACGAATTCGAAAAATTGTTATCTAAACCGAGCGCCGAACGTCGCATCGATGTGACGATTGAATTAGCTGAAACGCCAACTGGTTTTCGTCTAAGCCTAACGGATGAAGATAACATTCATTCAACATTGGACTTTGAGATTGAAAAGCAGATTGCTCAGTCGCCTCAACGGGAGAATATTATCAAACAACTTTCGAAACTTGGAAATACAATATTCAAAGCTAAAGAGGTGAGAATCGGATTCGAAACAGAGTGGTTTATCCCTGCGTCGCAGTTAGCAGAATGGCGACGATCAGTCGTGGAAGGACATCTAACGGTTAGAAATTCAGCATACAAACGCCCTTTACGGAAAATCGTTGATCAAGATAAAGTTGTGCCTTACCCCGAAAAAACATTAACATATTTGGGCAATGTCGCCAATTCGAAAGCTGAACAATTCTACCGCAAACATCAAGTGACAGAAATTGCACCTGCTTTCGAACTCCATCCGCAAAAAGATGTGGCATTGATGTTTACCAAACATTGCGTGAAATATAGCCTCGGCATTTGTCCGGTGCATCAGAAAAAGAGCGAAGAATACAGCGAGCCATTCTCTATTTTCAACGATGGATTGCGTTTTCGTCTGGAGTTTGATTGCAAAAACTGCCAAATGTTGGTGATTGGAAATTAAACAATTACGAATCTTAAATTAAGTATTACGATGAAACGCATCACCATCTTTCTATTTATCCTTACCCTTTTCTCTTGCAAAAAAGAGGTGCAAAAGGAGTTTCTGTTTTCAAATATTTCTCATTTGAATGAAAAAGAGGTCTATCTCTGGATTGGTGCCGGTACAAACTGTCGTGTAGATACCATCAAAGTGCGAAACGGCTTATTTGTGGTGAATACTGCACCCGAAGATGCTGAGGCAATGATGCTCTTCTTCCCAAAATGCAATCAGATGATTTCTTTCTTTGGAAACTCAGACTCCCGACTCAAAATTTCGGGAAATCTTTCTTCACCTGAAAGCCTTGTAGTAGAAGGCGATTCGGTAAACAATTCAATAACTCATTACAAGCGATCCATTCTGCCTGAGGTGAAAGCTCTGAATTTAGCGAATGCCAAAGCCGATAAAGCTTGGCAGAAAGATAGCATAAAACGTTATGAGGAGTTGCTTTTTGCACCTATTTCAAGACAAATAAAAGAGAAGTTCGAAGCAAAAACAACAGCTTTTATAAGCAAAAACCAATCCTCTTATCAAGCAATATTTGCTGCTCGTGAATATTTTAGCTTAACGAATGATATCCAGCCACTTCAGAATTGGTGGCATCTGCTAAAAGGGGATAATGTGAAAGAATTTTCTGCTTTCCAGGAGTTAAAAAAGATCTATAAGCAGCAATTACCCCTTACTGTTGGACATAATTTACTAGCATTTCAAACCTATACAACAGATAATCGACAGGAATATTTCTATGTACAATCCGGTAAGAAAATGTTAGTATTATTCTGGAGCAGTGCTGACAAATATTCGACTTATCTGAATAAAAAACTCTCTGCGGCGTCTTTTCAATTGGCAAAAGACACGATTACTTACACCGCAATTAGTCTCGATGATTCGTTTGAAGAGTGGAAAAGCGCTGTGAAAGATTTGAAAACCAAGCAGCTCATCGCTCGAGGAGGATTCCAGAACGAAAGTATTCGACAACTTGGTATCGGACAGACGCCTTTATTATTACAAATTGGTAAGAATACGAAAATTACTAAAGTCTATGCGATTGGTGAGAATCCCTTAAAATGATCACTGATTCGGGACCACAATTGAACAACAAGTCGATGATACTCATATTCGGCTGAAAGCCTAATTGACGCTCGAAAACCTGATAATAAGAGACTGGATGAAAATCTGCATCCAACAAATAATCTTTCTTAGGATGAATTGTTTCTCGAAAATCGAAGGAGTTTATCCCCAATTCTTTTTCGTAACTTTCTGAAAACAAAACTGGTGTTTCGATATCGAGGTTTTGCATTAATATTCGCAGCAATTCATTATTGAAGTCAAATAGAAAATCGAATTTCTTATTATAAAACGGTTCAAAATCATCGCGGTAATACTCAAAGAAAGGAGTGTTATTGTAGGCCGACACAATCGCCTGCCAATGCAGATGTCGCCAATTCCCGTGATCTGCCATACGAATATCACGGGTAAGATTTTTGGGTTCTGCAGTTCGTTCTACAGGAATGGTCAATGCCATCACCCCATGCGAAGTAGCTATATTACAACGGTTTCTGTAAGTCTGCTTTACGTAGTTGCAATGTTGCTCTATGACTACCTCGGGAAAATGAAACAGTTTACAAAAATAGTGTATCGGCGGCAGGTATGCACTCGTGAGGTAGGCGGTGTTCATGAAGGAATAAATTTTAGTCAAAGATAGTGGTTGTTTTGAAAAAATGCAGGTGGATGTATTAGAAATGCTTGATTTTTCTATTTGGTTTGTGTGAATTAAAAGAGTGGTTTTCCGAATAATTTTCTATTTTTGTACATTTAAGATATTGTTTATCTTTTAAGAGATGTTTCTAATGAAAAAATTTATTTTGTTTTGCTTCGTTTTTGTTGCACTTTCTATATCTGCCCAAACGCCTTGGGAGAAACTTTTTTCGCCAAAAGCTCAAGAATTTGCATTTTACTATTCGCTCCCTAAGACAACTCTTTATGCAGACATAGAATTTACTAAAACCACTCTTAAGGCTGGTCCATACTACCGTTATGCTGAGAAATTGTTTGGAATAACCAATCCTATTCTGCAAGATTCAACGTTCTATTCGCTCGACAAAGTATCGGTGAATGCAACCTCCACCGTAGATAAAACAACCTCCTGCCTGACCCAAATCACTTTGCCTTTGCCAAATATCGTCGTAAATTCTGAAGGTGTTATATCTGCCATTAATGCCAATCCAGATAGCACTTTAGCAGCAAAAATAAAGCCCCTTCCTTCCAATTATATAATAAAACAAGCCGTTGCGAATGCACAACTTTCTCTCACTGAGGAAACATTAGCCTCAGGGTCTACCGCAAAAATGGCTGAAATGGCTGCCAAACAAATTTTTCGATTGCGAGAAAGTCGTTTAGATGTGCTCACGGGCGATGCTGATCAACGACCAAAAGATGGTGTAGGAATAAAAATTCTACTCGATGAGCTTGACAAACAGGAGAAAACATTGATAACTCTATTTATTGGAACAACTCAGATAGAAAAACTTTTTGTCAGAACGAAAATTACGCCTTCTGAATTTGACATCAACCATCAAGTTCTTTTCCGATTTTCAAAGTATTTTGGTTATATAGCAGCCGATGATTTAAGTGGCGAACCAGTCTATTTGGATATAAAAGCTACCGACCGAAAAGAGCCGTTGCCTATAGATCCAAAAGCATTGCCAATCGCTAAGAAAGGTATAGAATATATCGTTCCGGGAAAAGGTAATTTGAAAATTAGTTACAATTCTTCAATCTTATTTGATTCAGAGTTTACTTTCACTCAATTTGGTTTTCAAGCCAATTTCTCAGCTGATCTTTTTAATCGAAAAAAATCCCCCGCAAAAGTCATTCTTCATCCGAATAGCGGTGCAATTGTAAGTTTGGTACAATAATTATTTATTGGCAATTACCAAAATTGAGAGTAAGTCCCTGCTGAAAATTCTACTGAGGGTTACTTACTCAGCCGAAAACTCGTCAATAAATAACCATGCTCCGTGACCACCTCCTGGCAGTGCAGATGGAATTGTTCCATAATTCTTCACAATTGCTTTTGCTTTTCGAATGTCGGTTTTGGCAATTTGCAAAGTAGCTTTGCCATTGTTAGAAATTATTGTTTTATAATCAACCGAACCAATGCTGCGATAAGTTATACCATCTTCGGACACCAGAAACTCAACGTTAGCGGGGCAGTAAATCCATTGACTCTGTTTTTCAGTAGTGCTGAGAGTGATTTTTGAAACTCCGATGGGGGTGTTTAGAGCCACTTCAACATCTACATCTGACGCTTCGTATCCTAACCACTGACTTCCTAAGATGGGATAACGACCAGTGATGCAATCCAACAAAGTGAGGCCACCTTTTCCGGAATATTTTGGTGAAGGGTTTTTAGAAAGCAACACCTTTGCACCTGCAAAAAGATTTGTAGAAAATTTTTGTTCATACATCCCACCCCGCGGCTTGCCATAAACATAAACCAAGGATTTAACAATAAGCTCTTTACCTAAAGGAATTGGTGTTTGGTATAACCGACTTTCAAGAGTTGGCATTGCACCATCAGTCGTGTATCGAATTTCTGGACTGTCTCTTGACGCTAACTCCAAAGAAAGTGATTTCCCATTAGTCAATGTATTGCCATTAATATCGTAAAAAGCTTTAGAATAATTCAGTCCTAAAACATCGTATTTCTCTAATAAAGCAGGCAGCCTATTCGCAAAAGCATCGAAAGAACGAGTCTTCGGATTGCTCCAACCTACTTCTGCCACAGCAGCAATGCGAGGGAAAATCATGTATTCGCGTTGAGTAGCAGTAGCCATATATTCTGTCCAAACATTAGCCTGTAATCCCAGAATATGAGTTTTCTGATCTGCATTCAAAGAGTCGGAAATCGGATTATAAGAGTAGACTTTTTCGATAGGCAAATAGCCACCTATAGCCAACGGCTCAGATAAAAGTTGCGATTGGTAATAATCTAAATATAAATTTGAACTCGGTGTCATAATTACATCGTGACCTTGCCGAGCTGCAGTAATTCCGCCTTGTTCTCCTCGCCAAGACATTACTGTGGCATTTGGAGCCAATCCTCCTTCCAAAATTTCATCCCAACCAATAATTTGTTTTCCTTTTTGATTTAGAAATTTCTCTATTCGATGGATAAAGTAGCTCTGCAATTCCTGTTCATTTTTCAATCCCAGATTTTTTATGCGGTTTTGGCAATTCACACAATTCTTCCAACGAATTTTCGGGGCTTCATCGCCTCCAATGTGGATATATTTAGAAGAAAACAGAGGCACAATCTCAGACAATATGTCTTCTAGGAACTGAAAGGTAACCTCTTTCGTGCAATATATATCATTGAAAATACCCCATTTGCCGGGCACATCAAAAGGACCTCCCGAACATGAATATTGCGGATAGGCTGATAATGCAGCCATCGAATGACCTGGCATTTCAATTTCGGGAATGACCTCTACAAAACGCTCTGAGGCATACTTTACCACCTCTTTAATTTGTTCTTGTGTGTAAAAACCACCTGATTTAGTTTGGTCATACCGATGAGGAATATCGTTGGAATGTCCTATCAATGTCTGATCTCTGTAACAACCGATTTCAGTGAGACGAGGATATTTTTTCACCTCGATGCGCCACCCCTGATCATCAGTGAGATGCCAATGAAATGTATTCAATTTCAGAAAAGCAATTTGGTCAATAATCCGTTTAACTTCATCCACCGTTGCAAAATGGCGGGAAACATCGAGATGCATACCTCTGTATCTGAATTGGGGGAAATCAGCTATTTCGCAACATGGAATTTTCCATTGTCCATTCGATTGATTAGATTTCGATTCAAATTCTTTGGGCAAAAGCTGGCGTATGGTCTGTAGCGCATAAAAGCATCCTTTTTCGGATGATGCCTCAATCTCTATTTTGGTCGGAGAAACAATCAAAATATAGTTCTCATTCCCCACAATACTCATATTCTTTTTTAGAAAGATTGTATTCAATTTCGACGAAGTCTCAGATGCTACACAATCGATATGGTACCCTGCAACTACATTTAGTTGCTTTGTGAAAGGCATAATAGCGCGACACACTTCGTCTTTCGAAAATTGACTTGCTACAATTTTAGTTTTTGGAGTAAACTCAAAAACCCCATCTCTTGGAGATAGATTTTGAGGATAAGGAATAATGTTGTAATTACTTCCGGCCATTGAAATAGTAGCATAAAGTGTAAGAAGAATAGCGCTGATGTTCTTCATTGTATATTTTCTTTATTGATAGAATTTACTCTTTTCGGTTGCTTCTTTAAACTCTTTTCAAAAGTATAAAATAAAACCCAAACACCATACACCTAAATAAACAAAAAACCGCCCCACAAAACGTGTAGAACGGTTCTCTATATTGAATAGCGACTAAAAATTAGTCAGCTAATTTTGCACAAAGATATTCGCGGTTGAGGCGAGCGATGTTGCTGATAGAGATGTTTTTAGGACACTCTGCTTCGCAAGCACCTGTATTGGTACAGTTACCAAAGCCCAATTCGTCCATTGCTGCTACCATCGCTTTTGCACGACGGGCACCTTCTACACGACCTTGTGGCAACAA
>JBAXGL010000084.1:0-10311 GCA_037139375.1 Bacteroidales bacterium
AAGCGAAACCGGCTCTTCGACAGGTTTGCTGATGTGAATATCAATATCCCACAAACAGTTGTGTTGTGTACGGATATTTTTGATGAGTTTATGGAAGATAACGATCTCTATAAAGTCGGTCTTTCCGACCTTAGCGATTCCGAAATACTCATCAACTTTGTTAATGCACGCCTGCCACTACGCCTTCATGATGATCTCCTGAAATTTATTCACCTCGGGAAGAAACCAATTGCGGTCAGATCATCAAGTTTGCTCGAAGATTCACATTACCAGCCATTCGCAGGAGTTTATTCAACTTACATAGTGCCGGTGATGGTAAGTGACGATCGGTTTACTCTTGAACTGGTGAGTAACGCTATCAAAAGTGTGTATGCTTCAGTTTTTTACCACGACAGCAAGGCTTATATGTCTGCAACCAGCAATGTGATTGACCAGGAGAAAATGGCAGTCGTTCTGCAGCATGTTGCCGGAACGCAATACGAAGACAGGTTTTACCCTTCATTTGCGGGAGTTGCCCGTTCGATCAATTTCTACCCGATCGCTCCCGAGAAACCTAAAGATGGAATCGCGAGTATTGCTATGGGACTAGGGAAATATATTGTTGATGGTGGAGTTTCTATACGTTTTTCGCCGAAATATCCACGAAAGATCATGCAGCTTTCATCGACAGAGATGGCGTTGCGCGAAACGCAGAAATTTTTCTATGCCCTGGATATGGATCCATACAGTTTCAGGCCATCGGTAGATGACAGCGTGAATATGAAAAAACTTAAAATTGATGTTGCAGCTGAAGATTCTTCTTTCAGAGATATGGTTTCGACTTTCGATTTTGAGAATAGCGTGATTCGTGAAGGAATTCTGCATGACGGGAAAAGACTTGTTACTTTTGGAAATATTCTCAATCATAATAAATTCCCGCTTTCCGAAATTCTGTCAATTTGCCTCGAAATGGGCGAGCGTGAGATTGGCAAACCAATTGAAATTGAGTTTGCAGTTGAACTCAACAGGTCAAAAGGAGAGCCTGCCATTTTCAGCCTATTGCAGATCAGGCCAATAGTTGAAAATAAGGAACGGGTTGATGTGAAGATTGAAAAGATTAAATACGAAGAAACAATCCTTTATTCGCATGCCGCTTTGGGCAATGGTACCGTGAATGATTTACATGATATCGTGTATGTGAAAACGAATGCTTTTGACCCTTCACGCAATCCTGAAATCGTTCAGAAAATAGCTTTGCTTAATGATAAATTTCTTTTGGAAGAAATTCAATACAATATCAAGGAAAATTCAAAGTAATTTAGAATTTTTAAATATATATTTTTAGCATTCCAGATTAGAATGATGATAATTTTTAGTACAATATAATATTCTAATATTTATTTATTTGATTGAATATAAAATTTAAATTTCAATCTAAATGTTAATAATAATTTTTTAAGAATAATTTTTACAATAATACTATTCATTCTAGATATAAAAAAATCTGTTAAACCAACAATTATAGAATTGTCAGTTATTTTATGAATCATTAAATTATAATATGTAATTAATTTACTTTTATCATATTTAGTTATATTAATACCAATAAAATAAATATATCCAATATATTCTTTAGGATAATATATAAATGTATTAGAATATAATATAGTATTAATATATATTAAAGATACTAAGAAAACTGTTGAACAATTCTTAAACGAAAGTGATAAAGATTTAGTGGTAACAGCATTCAATAGATTGATGTTAGGTGCTTAATCAAAAATAATTATCCTAATAAAAAAGAGGCTGTCTCAAAACAGAGATAGCCTCTTTTCATTTTAAGAAAAGTAAATGATTTATATTTTCAATAAATAATTTTCAGTTTGAAAAAAGTTAACAACAAAGCCTATATCCCTTCTTAAAAGCTTGAATAATTCTAAAAAAGACACAAAAAAAGACTTTAACTCTAATTTTGTTGCAAGCTTTTTCAAGTTATGAGCCAATGCTAATAACCCAAATTCAATATCTACATTTACTAAACCTTTTAGTAAGAATCTCCTAAAGCCTTTATTCTGTTTTAGTATCCCAAAGACTGGCTCCACATCTATTGATCTTTGTTTTCGATGAACTATTCCTTTTTCACTTAACAGACGTTCTCTAGCTTTTGATTTAAGTTCGTTAAGTCGATGACTTACTTCTATTATACGATTAGTTTTGCTTTTATGACATTGACCTCGCAAAGGACAGCCATCACAATTTATTGCCTGATAACGATAGATAGTTTTTTCATACCCTTCATTATTAGTTTCTTTTCTTAGTCCAATAAAACTCATCTTTTGCCCCATAGGACAAAAATAGCAATTGTCCTCTTTGTTATAATATAAGTTATCTACATGGAATACAGGTTTGCTTTCATCTTTTTTGTTTTGTTCTCTATCAAAATGATTGTACTTGACAAATGCTTCCACATCATTCTTTTCAAGATATTCATAATTCTCTTCTGAACCATATCCTGCATCAGCTGTGAGTTCTTTGGGTAGAAAACCGTAATAGTGTTTAAATGATTTAAGATGTGGCTTAAGAGTCTTTGTGTCTGTAGGATTCTGATGTATGGTGTAATGAATAATTATCTGATTATTTGTACTGATTTGTGCATTATATCCTGGCTTTAACTGTCCATTCTTCATGTGATCTTCTTTCATCCTCATAAAGCTAGCATCCTTATCTGTTTTTGAATAACTGTTACGTTCACCCAAAATCTCTTCTTGTTGTTGGTATTGATTTAGCTTATCTGCCCAGTTCTTCTTTGCATAGTTAATCTTTTGTTTTATCTTCTTGTCTATTGGTTTATCTTTTAATGCTTGATCTATTTTTTCAATTGTTTCCTTTACTTTCTCTGGATCTAACTTTTCAAAATTAGTAGGAATACTGTCATTAAGTTCTTGCTTTGCTACTGACTGTGTGTACTCCCACAACTCTTCCAATTGTTTAGATATATTTTCTTTTGATGTCTTTATTCTTTTACCCCACACAAAGGTGTAACGATTCGCTTTGGATTCAATTTTAGTGCCATCTGTATAGGCACTTTGCAACTCAACATGACCACTTTCTGACATTAATAGGACTACTTGGGTGAACACTTTTTTTACTATCCCCTTTAGTCTATCAGTACGAAAACGATTAATGGTATTATGATCTGGTTTTTGCATTCCTGCTAACCACATAAAATTGATGTTTTCTTTTATTGCAGACTCTATTTTACGAGATGAGTATAAATTACATAAATATCCATAAACTAAAACCTTTAATAACATTCTAGGATGGTAAGAAGTACAACCTCCCCCTTTATACTTCTTAAGTAATGGATCTAGGTTTATCTCATCTATAATCTGATTAACTACACGAACTGGATGTGTAGGTTCTATCAATTCATCAAATGATGGTGGTAATGCCATTAATTGATTTTGATGATAGGATTTAAACTTTGTTATTGAACTTTTCATACACAAAGATAATAATTTTATCTGGTTTATACACAATATTGTATGAAATTTTATCAACAGAATTATGTTGATAATCAACAAAAAAAAGAGACTGTCCTTTTGAGACAGCCTCTTTTTTTATATTATAAATGTTTGTGTTCAAATTCTCTAGTTATTAATAATTTGAAGTGTTTAATTTTAAGATAAATGGTTTATTTTTATACTTTGAATATAATTGAATATTTACTCATCTAAAAATAACTATTCATTAATATTCTTTTTACATTACTTTTAATTATAAAATATAATTTTGTATTATTAAATTAATAATTATGACTATTCCATTTTTTATTGCAACATTTTTTTCGATATTCTCATTAATAAACCCTTTAAGTGCTTTACCAGTTTTTATTTCCTTAACTCAGAATCATGAAACTAAATGGGTTAATCTTCAAATAAAGAAAACATGCTTATATATATTAATTATATGTCTTATATCTTTTTTTATTGGTACGTTTTTTTTAGGCAGGGCCTATCCAAGAGCCTTGTTTTTTTTATTGATCAATATTGTGTTGTTCTCTAACTTTTTCAATCATCCCACTTTTGGGTTTTCGGCAGCTGCAGGAGATTTTTAGTTCTTTAATCTCAGACTCGAACCCCGTTTCAGGGTGGTGAGGACAGTAGAGCCATTTATCAACATATACATATTCGTTTGCTAACAACGCCTGGATCTCTTGATTCTGAGCATCAATTTTCTGGAAGGTACTTTGTCCTTTTGCAATAGCAGGCTGATTTGAAATACAAATGACGGGTATCCCTGTGTCATTAAGTAATTTGAGGATATGAATAACACCAACCATCAATGTTATATTTTTTCCTTTATTTGCCGGTGTTGTTGGATCATTAATCAGGGTTTCATCGCGATCTATAAATACCACCCAATTTAGAATCATTTCTACTTTTGCAAGAGTGGATTGAATACGTTCTAGCCTCTCTGGCGTCCCTACATCTAACGAGCGCCTTAATAGATCCTTTGCCGAAATCGCTGCCTTGGATTCGAGCAGTGCGGGCAAGATGTCGTGAACTAGGTCCAACTTCTTTGCATTAGGCCAGAATTGAACATCTGATGTTCTTAAAAAGAAAAACCCTACAGGTGAAAGATTGGTACGTGGGGCGCCTGAACTTGCTCGATTTGAGATGATTGCCTCTACTAAATCTGACCCTGACAAGCGTTCAACCGAATCGCTATCGCTGGGATGATTATTCGGATGTACAAAGACTATGTTCTCATTCTTTGTTCCTGACGCTTTCCAAACATGAAAACTCTCGACAATGCCCCCTCGCGGAAGAACGTCACCTAATGTTACAAAGCAGATCTCATCGTCTAGCCCGGAAAGAATTTGGTGGAGCATCCCTGCGGAACCTAGCGGCTCGCTTTCGACAAGATAATCCACTAGCTTTCCGGAAAGATTGCCTTCTAAAAATGCATCTAGGTGTGCAATAACTTCATCGGATCCATGCCCGAGTAATAACGTAATTTGTCCTATTTCTTCAATTGCCATTAACTCGATGAGTTGAAGATCTAGCAGGGTCACACCATTTATTTTCGTTAAAACTTTCGGAAGCTTTGGATTGACTGTTCGAGAACCCTGACCACCACCTAAGATAAAAGCCCTCATGAGGGTTTATCACCTTGCAGATTCTCCCTAATGGCCCTAGTGACAGCTTGAGCAGATGTGACACTGGTTAATGTTCCACCTGCTTTGGACTCATCCAGATCGAATGCATACTCAGGAATGTCACCGGGCCAACCCGCTCTCTGTTCTTGATATAAGAACGTAGTGCCTCCGCCTATCTCTCTGTCAAAGATTATGACGATGTCTTTGACGGTGATTTGATCGAATGGAGCAATGTTAAAGATGAGTTCATGCATGGTCGTGACTTCACTCCTTTGAATGAGAATCTGTAAAAGATCATCAACATGTATAAACGGCTTTTTCTGGGAACCATCCCCTAAAATCTGGATCACTTTATCGCCGGCACTCTTCTTGCGAATTAGGTCGAATAGCAATCCATGTGTTAAATGTGGGCCAACGACATTGGGAAAACGTGCCATAACAAGATGAGTGTCCGTCCCTTTGCAGGCACCAATCAGTGCTAGCTCAGAAGCCCGCTTCGTCCAACCATAAGCATTTGAAGGAGTGCAAATGTGTGAGGTATCCACACTCATGGGCTTTGGCAGATCGCCATAGATTGCGGAGGAAGAAGCAAAGACCAATATAGGGATTGTTACGCCTATACGCATCACCTCACAAAGTGCAAGTGTGGTCAGTAATGTATTGGAAAAATCATTGATGATCTCACCACTTTTACTAATGTCACTATTTGCCGCTAGATGAAAAACTCTATCTGGCATTATATTTTTAAATGATAACGAGAGTTGCTTTATGTCAGCGCAATCATATATTTCTACAGAGAAGCTAGGATTGTTTGCATAAACTTTCGTTAAATTCCAATTTTGTTCTTGAATGTTGATATCAATCACATGGACGGCTTCACCGGCATCCAAAAGTCGATCTACGAGATTGTGGCCAATAAATCCCAATCCACCAAGAATTAGGTTTCTACGCTGGGACATTAACTTCTCCAATTGCCGTTTATTTGTTAGGCATCGATTCAAGGTCCAGTCTAATTATATAACTCTTCCAAACTGGTCGAATCGCGAGAAACGAATAAGTCGACACTAGCAACCTCAGCATCATATGCATCAACCTGCGAGGAGCGGAGGAGATCAAGTCAATAAACCCGTTTAATAGTATATTTTTTGACCTTGTCGACGGGGATTTGAGCAATAAATCAGATAGAAAAGAGTCATGTCTGTAGTACTTATTGACAATGGCCTTCTTGGGTTCACCTAACAATAAATACTGTTTCTGAAATGAATCTATGGTCACCTGGGTGTGATCAAGATTAATTAATTTTTCTTGGCTTCGTAAATTCTCAACCAGTGCATTTGCCATATATAGCCTAGTCTCGGCTCGAAAGCGTGCGCTGGTTTGGGATGCATAGGTACGGTAGGCGAGTACGGGTTTTCTTAAGTTTGCGAATTTGCCCAGGCTCGAGAGTCTCAACCACAATTCGTAATCCTCGGCATACTTGTACTGGGCTGAGTATCCGAGCGCTTCTCTAAGGGTTCTTGTCCGAATTGTTGACGCAGGATGAGGGAATGGGCATTTGTAGTCGATTTTGCCCTTTAATGTCCGATCATTCACATTGTAATAAGGTGATGCAACTGCCAATTTTTGATTTTCGCCGATTATGACAACTTGACCACCACAAACTACATACTCTGAATTCTCCTTAAGAAAACGGACTTGGTGATGCAATCTCTCAGGTAACATAATGTCATCGGCATCAAATCTCGCAATGAACTCTCCATTGCATTCTTCAAGTCCCTTATTCAAAGCAGAAGGCAAGGCCAAGCCGACTGTATCAATTATTTTGACTCGAATATCCATCTCGACTAAATCTGCGAGATATCTGCTGGAAGTATCGTCAATAAGATCTTTACAGATTACTAGTTCCCAGTCCACAAATGATTGGGCACGTACACTCTGAATCGCCAATGGAAGGTACGGGCAATCTCCTTTTATCGGCATGAGCACAGAAACCAACGGCATGATTCATACTATCATTTCCATCTTTTTGATGTTCTCAAGAATTCCGGTTTCTGATTTAGACTCAGGAAGTATCTAGTTTATTCTAGAGTTGTTTTCGAAGATTCAATTTTTGTCGGTTGAATTGGAGTCCGTAAAACGATAAATTCTGTTTCCATAATACAACAATTTCTTACTAACTTTTGGACCCGCAAATCCACTCTCTATTTCCGTAAAGTTTCAGATTATTTTGGGAGATTTAGTAGATATTGAATTTTCTAACTGTAATTAAGGTTTCCACTCTCTAAATTACCGTCTATAAACACCAATTTTTCTGACAATTTTTCTAATTGCAAAAAAGAAAGATTTTGGAAGCAAAATGCTCACCAAATTGATAGGCCTATTGTTACCGCGAAATGCCCAACGATTAGCAAGGAGGGGTAGTCCTCTTCCATATTTAGAAAGCTCCAATCTAGTGAGCGATAAGAGCGGAAGGAGCTGTCTATCAAACATATACATTCCCGAAATATAAGTGGCTGCTCCTGAACTATTTACAGACTTATTAAATAACTCCTCCATATCGACATCATCTATTTGCAACCATCTTTCAACATCAGCTACTAAATCATACTCGCAGGAAGAAAGGCAGGCAGTCGGAATTCCCATTAAGGATGACTCAAGGCCAATCGTGGAATTCCAAACAATTACTGCGCTTGCATTCTCAACCAAAGAGTATGAGTCAATATTTGAACTCGCATGAAGAATTTTCAAATAAGGAAATTGCAAGCACAAATCTTCCAAAACCGAACGAACAAAAGTCCTTTCGGATTTGTGCTTATTTCGTAAATTTGGATGAATTCTAAGGATGACCTCATATCCTTCTTGTTTTACCAAGGGTATTAATTCCGTAAACGCCTTCCACTGAGTTTCCCATTTAGCCTCTTTCCATTCCAACCCTAATTCTGCAAATTCATCCATAGATGACGAAAAAATGGCAACATACTTTCCGTTACTCTCGAATTGGGTTTTCCAATTCTCGTTGAATTGGTTTGATCCTTTAGGTTTACGTCTATTGTTGAGCCAAATCTGGGCTTTTTCATTTCTAGTAATTGCACTGTCATCGCGACTTCGCTCAAGTATTTCCTTTTGTCGTAAAAGACGGTTGGTTGCTGGGAATTCCTCGTGCCAAAAATTAGTGCTATTGAAATAACGATCAAGAGTACTTAGCCCGCGAGACAAACTATGTTCATATGTACCTCGCTCAAAAGACAATGCCTTTGAATTTGTAAACTTGGCAGCCTCCATAACCGAACGTTGATATGGAAAACGTCCATTAACAACACTGATTTCTCCATATGGACCATGAGTTGATGTGACGTTTAGAACGGCTTGAAAAGTTCTTTCAGCCTCATTTTGAAAAAATGACTTAAGTTTCATGTAACGCCGATTCATAGGAGGAGTTTCCACACTAAACATTGAGATGAGTGTAGATCTAATTGATTCTGCAATGCTGTCTTGGATTTCAGGTAAGGGCAATTTAGGTGCGACATTTTCAACGTAGTCATTAGCTTGATATACGGGTATCCCCGACTCTTTTATGAAATTTAGTACTGGTGTTTCTGGGCTCGCAATATGAGCAAATTTTAGAATCTTGCGATTATAAGCATCTTGAATTTTGACAACTGTTGACATGTTTAGAACTTCTACTTTGACTCCTAATTTGACATAATTCTCGACCAAATTGAGGACGATATTCAATAACTCCAAATCGTTGCCGTGTGTAACTATAAGCGTCTTCGGCTTCATCGAGTCCTCTATTTCTGATCAGTTATCCACCTTGAATTGCTTCTGTCTAATCTCGTTGTTTTAAAAATCACATGGAATCTTAATAATACTTCAATTTCAACAAAGCATTCCAATTAGAGGTAGAATTTCTTCAATTCTGGAATGGCTTTTTTACAGAAAGTACTCCATTTCATCAAATTCAAAACAGTTTATTTGCTGAGTTCTATTTATTCGCATGGTAAAACCAAAAGAATCATTTACTTCCGCAAATGGCTTAAATTTTGTGAAAGGTATAAATCCCGCAGCCATATTTGACTGAAATATCATGATTCATTACATCAAATTCTTTATGTAATGTACCAAGATCATCAACAAGATCGAAGCGAACTAGATTCAATTTTCCGGGAACCCAATTGAATATATCTCTTGGGTGGAACACACGGTGAGCATTAAAATGAACTTCATTTTTAGTACCGATTGGAAAACTTACGTACAGAGTTCCACCAGGCTTAAGCATTTCAATCAGATTTTTGAAGCCAAGGATATATCCCTCGGGTTCGATAGGATCACCGTATCTACCCAATCCGAAGTGTTCAATCACATGTAAACAAGAAACGGAGTCTGTAATTTCTTTCCCAGCATCTGACATCAGGTCAGCTTGTTTGTAAACTATGTTTGGGTGTTCGGATTTAGACAACTCTCGGATATCAAATACTTCAATTTCTCGAAATGCGGCCACGTGGGCGACAAAACCATCAAGTCGGGAGCCAATATCAATATGTTTGGCTGGATTTGCTTCAAAGATCAACTGCGCAACTAGTAGGTCTTGATGAAAGTAGTGGCCGCTTCCCGTTCCAGCTGAGTCTTCATATTCATTGATGATGGGGAATATTTTCGAAATATAGCCACCGCTCTTAAGAAAGGCCTTCTTTTCCCTCAAGTAACGAGGAACGTTAACTAATTTCAAGAAATTGATGGGTAGGACTCCTAAGTTTGAAAGTGCCCGGCGTCGCTCCATAAATCCTACGTATATATTCACTACGGCTTTAAATTTCTTCATTGATGTTTTTAGACTCATGTAGGGATATTAGCAGTAGGTGGATTCTATTACCTGGCTCTTCTGCGCTTATTTAATACCTACCCATTTCAGATTAACACACATGGCAATATATAGGATTTAGGGAGCACTAGAATCAACGAATTCCGTGCCGCGCAGTTCTTAAACAGGGCTTAAACTATTGAGAATCTAGGTCCGAGGCTTAGTGACTTATGCGGCCTAAACTTTCAAGCCGTTATCCACTTAATGAATTCATCCAACCTTAATTTTTTTCCAATTTCATAGCAATTTAGCTTTTAATGCTTTGAAGTCAAAAAAGTCAATAATCGAGGTGCCTATAAGTCCATCGCCT
>JBAXGL010000085.1:0-10249 GCA_037139375.1 Bacteroidales bacterium
GAAACAATAGATCTGACTGCTTCTTTCATGCCAAACTCTTGTATCAATCTCAAATAGAATGTCAGTTTTTCCGTCAACCCAGGAATGTTATTCAGATTTTCATCCCAAATAAATTCTGCAGAAAGAACTCCTTTCGCAACCATTTCAACATCATTTAAGCTCCAAAGTTTTTTCAATAGATCCACAATTGCTTTATCATCGTTGGGTACTATGTCCGTATTTCCGCGTTTGCCGCCCTTGTAGTAAGTGATGATGGCTGCCAGTCCCAACACAATGCCCGAAGGTAACTCACCTTTTCTTTCGAGATAGGTTTTCAGCCCAGGTAAATCGCGTGTTTTGAATTTGGGGAAAGAATTAAGCATAATGCTTGTGAGTAAATGGTGCACAAAAGGGTTGTTGAAGCGCTCCACCACAGCATCGGCAAATTTCTTCAACTCCGATTTCGGAAGATCCAAGGTTTCAATTAATTCTTTATACATAATGATATAAACGAATTTCGACATCACTTCATCGTCCAAACAATCCTTTACAATGTTCAATCCTGCCAGATAACCAACCGGTGCCAATACCGTATGAGGACCATTGAGCAAGGTCACTTTACGTTCGTGGTATGGCTTTTCGTCAGGAACAAATAACACATTCAGACCGGCTTTATCCGCAGGGAATTCTTTAGCTACACTTTTCGGTGCTTCGATCACAAACAAGTGGAATATTTCAGCCTGAACGACCAATCTATCTTCTAACTGAATTTTTTCAAGAATTTCGTTGATTGTATTGCGTGGATAACCTGGTACAATACGATCAACCAGCGTAGAATATACTCCACAAGCCGTTTCAAACCAGTTTTTGAAATTAGCACCAAGGTTCCACAGCTCGATATATTGCAGAATGGTTTTCTTTAATTCACTTCCGTTGTGAAAAATCAATTCGCAAGGGAAAATGAGTAACCCTTTATCGGCAGCGCCGTTGAATGTCTTGAAGCGGTGATAGAGCAGTTGAGTTAGTTTGCCGGGATATGAGTTTGCCGGAGCATCGTCGAGCTTACATTCTTCATCAAAAGCAATACCGGCTTCGGTGGTGTTCGAAAACACGAAACGCATTTCGGGTTGCTCTGCCAGTTTCAGGTATTCTTCAAACTGAGTATAGGGGTTCAAAGAACGGCTGATTACATCAATGAGCTCAATGCTATTAACGGTTTCGCCTTGATCAATACCCTGTAGATTAACATGATACAAACCGTCTTGCTCGTTCAACATATCAATCATTCCGTTTGCAAGTGGCTGTACCACTACAATGCTTGTGTTGAAATCTGCCTTCTGATTCATACGATACACCATCCAGTCGACAAAAGCACGCAGGAAGTTGCCTTCTCCAAACTGAATAATACGTTCAGGGTAAGTGGTAGAGATGTTAGCTGATATTCTGTTCAATCTTTCCATAAGTAAAAAATCAATCTTGTTTATATAAATAATTTAATATCAATCGTTTAATTGTGATTTTATTGATAATTACAAACAATTTATCTGATCTTTAAGCAGTGATTCGCTTTTTGAAATATAAAACAACTCAACCGTAAATAGATTTATTGCAGATTATTTCTTAGTAAAAAAATAAGCTGAGAATAAGTCATTGAGTATTGAATTAGATTAAGGTTTGATATTAAGTCCTTAAAATCAGACTAATATGTTAACGAGTGCGTACACTTTGACAGACGATACAAAGATAATATATATATTCAATTCGAAAAAAATTAGGTAGGTGTGAACGTACATTCAATGACCTATGGTTTAGTGAAAATTCATATACGGTGTTGATATTCTGATGTATAACGTAGCTTATAATTGTGGAAATATATTTTTTGAAATATTGATTTATTGTAAAATAGTCTGGCACTGATCGTTGCAATCAGATATTGTCAACAAAAAGATGATAAATCTGTTTTATCAAGAAATTATTTATAAATTTGTTCCTCCACAATTTCACGCCGATATAGCTCAGTTGGTAGAGCGACGCATTCGTAACGCGTAGGTCGCCGGTTCAAGTCCGGCTATTGGCTCTTATTCATTCCCAAATTTGTCATTTGCCATTTTCTATTTAAGTTAAAAGGCGATTTAGGTTTAACAACAAAATCTAATTTAGAAAGTAGGGGGAAAATCACTTCCTTCGGTATAAGGGTGTAATCAACTAGTAACCGTTACAAAATTCGATTGATCAATTGATTCAAAAAGATTTTAAAATATTGTTTGACAAGTATTTCGATTCAGTTCGTAGCTACCTCTACTATCGATGTGGAGATGCCGATCTGGCGAGCGACATTGCGCAAGAGGTATTTATGCGCCTTTGGGAGAAACAATTGATGCCCGATGTCAACAAAGAGAAAGGTCTTTTGTATAAGATTGCAAACGATTTGTTTATCAGCCATTATCGTCGCTCAGTGACCGAAATGAATTATACTCATTCGATGACTCCCGAAGAATCGACAGCTGATGCACAAAAGGAGATGGAATACGAAGAACTCACTGCGACTTACAACAAAGCACTCGTTGAAATGCCTGAGGGTTACCGAATAGCATTTCTAATGAGTAGGGTAGAGGAACTCAAATATTCGGAAATTGCCGAAAGATTGCAAATCAGTGTGAAAGCTGTAGAAAAAAGAATGACTAATGCACTCTCTTTTTTGAGAGAAAAACTATCGATGTATGAAACAAAATAACCAATACATTGCTCCGGAATTCGACTCAGTTCGATTTGCAATTCCTTGGAGTCAATCCAAACAAGATATTTGGACGAGCACTTTTGCATCGCTTCCAATGCCTGAAAGCGGGCAAATACTACCCCGAAAAGCACTCTTTTCATTTACCTATAGCGCCATCGCTGCTGTAGCGATAGTGATGCTATTGATCTCGTTCTCGTGGATGTACACCAAAACGGCATCGACTCCTATTGCCTCTCAAATGCAAATAGAATTGCCCGACGGTTCAACCGTATTGATGAATGCCGAAACCTCAGTTTCATACAAACCACTCTGGTGGATAATACAACGTGAAGTGAAACTCAATGGTGAAGCTTTTTTCAAAGTTAAAAAAGGAAAACGCTTTGCGGTGATTTCTAAAGATGCCACCACGAGTGTCATGGGTACAAGTTTCAATATTTATGCTCGCCACGACGGCTACGAAGTGACTTGTATGACAGGTAAAGTGAAAGTGGAGCCAACTACGAGTGAAGAAGTGGTGGTGCTTACGCCTAATAAAAAAGCAGTAGTAGCTGATGACGGACATATCGTGCAACACGCTGTCACAGCTGAACGCTCGCTTGCTTGGAGCAAGAACGAATTTTGCTTTACTTCTGCCGAATTATCGAAGGTGTTTGATGAAATATCGCGACAATATGGTGTAGAAATAGTGTGGAAAGGCAACTTTACAGACAAGTATACTGGAAATTTCTCGAAACAAATGCCAATTGAGCAGGTATTAAATTTGGTTTGTTTACCTTTTGCCATTAATTTTACGGCGGTAAACCAAAATCAATACCTAATCTCAAAATAATTCTTGGCGCGAATAGCTCTGATTTTTTATTCCTTGTTGTTTTCGTTATCCTTGTCGGCTCAGGTCGTGAGGTTATCGGCGAAGGCAAAGCCTCTCAATCAGTTATTGGTTGAGATGCGCGACCGTTATGGCTTGCGGTTTTCGTTCGACGACCAAGAGCTTTCTCAATTCAAAATCACAGTCAGACAAGAGTTTACTTCACCACAAAAAGCACTCGACTACCTGCTGAAACCAATCTCGTATACTTATATTCAGAATCAGGGCGTGTTTGTCGTTTACCCCTTGCCGCCAAAACCAGTAGATATTGGAATAACCCGTCAACGAAAAGATTTACAGTTGTCGGGTACTATTTATGATCGCAACACTGGTGAAACATTGCCGTACACCTATATTGAGGTGAATAAGACACTTGTAGCAAGCGACGAGAATGGATGCTTCAATTACAATTCCAAAACAGATTCTACTTATAGGCTTACCTTCCGACACTTAGGCTACTTCATCAAAGATACGGTAGTGGTGGCAGGCACTTCTTTTAAATTTTATCTCCGACCATCAAATTATTTAATCAATGAAGTCGTTGTTTCTTCGTTGGTGGAGAAATCAATGCACCTCTATGAATTGCCTGGCAGCATTCGTGCTAATAATCTGGTTGCCAAAAATATACCAGGTAACGAAGGTGGTTCTGTGTTTAGTCTTTTGCGTCTGTTGCCTGGGGTATATTCAGCGGGTGAGCAGAATCGCGATTTAGTGATTTGGGGCGGTTACGAAGGGCAAAGCGAGGTTACATTCGATGGGTTCACACTCTTTGGATTGAAAAACTTCAACGACAACATCAGTGTGGTCAATCCTTATATGGTGCGTGATGTAAAGGTCTTTAAGGGCGGTTTTGGTGCAAAATACGACGATAAGGTAGGCGGAATCGTAAATGTAACAGGTGTGGAAGGAAATCTTCGTAAACCTGAACTGAAAGCAAATATAAGTAATCTGACGTTGAACACGATGGCATCTGTCCCTATCAAAAAACAGGCTTCACTTGTGTTGGCATACCGGCAAACATTTTACAATCTATACGAAGATCAGGCATTGACACAAGTAGCACCAACTAATACAAATGACCACCAAACTCCTACACCAGAATATTTTATTACTCCAAATTATAAGTTTTTCGACTCAAATGTCAAATTCTCCGGCAAAACAGATACTGGAAGTAGTTATTACTTGAGTTTGTATGGAGGAAAAGATAGGTTTGCCTACTCTGTTTCGAATGATTTGCTACAAAATCCAATTCGTACTGAAGCTACTCAGTTGCATACGCAGTTGGGTGCGAGCGGTGAATTCAGTCAGCAATGGCAAAGTGGAAACCGCACTACATTGAGGTTCTCCTATTCGGGTTTAGATGCGACAGGGAATGATTTCAGTAGTTCTAATAATCGACAAAACAGACTTATAACCACCGACCGCGAAAATTATATCCACGAATATAAATTAATTGCTGAAAATCAGTTAGTCTCAAATTCGAAACATGCCATTCAGTTTGGTGGAGGCGTGGTGGGTGATAATACAGCGTACTCGCAAAAATCCACGCAGCCTGTTTCATCATCATCGGAATTTCCACTAAATAATGCGTCGCAAGTCTACAACGCCTACATTTCGGATCGGATTTCTGTTTCGCCACAAATCTCTTTTTCACCCGGTTTAAGAGTCGATATGCCCTTGTTTAATTCGAAAATTTATTGGCAACCACGTTTATCGGGCGAATGGGCACTTGATGAATCGTTTAAAATTGGTGCTTCGTGGGGTATGTATAATCAGTTTAATGCTAAGCTTTTCTATATTGAACAATATACCGCCAGACCCACGAGACATGAAAGTAATCAAAACATTCTACCGCCTGATCAATATCAACAAATATGGACATCGGCTGACGGTAAGAAAGTACCCATCGTGAATTCAAATCACTCTGTATTGGGACTTTATTACCAAAGTGGTGGTTTTTCGGCTTCTACCGAAGCATTTTGGAAAAAAACAGACGGATTATCGCGTTGGGAGCGTACATTTAGTGGCAATAATACCAGCATCTTCAAAGATGATGTGTTTTTTGGTCTTAGTCGCGCATTTGGGTTAGATTTTATGATTAAACAACAGTATCGCCGACACTATGCTTGGGTTTCCTATTCGTATGGGAAAACTGAAGAGCATTTTACTAACCAATACGCTTATCAGTCAGCGCCACAAGACCAGCGGCATGAACTGAAAGGAGCCCTTTTGCTCGATTTTTCGCCGTTGTCACTCTCTTCAAGCTATGTTTACGGTTCTGGTTTTCCCTCTTACAGTGGGTTGACCCTTCTATCAGAAACAAACCGAAAAGACTACAATCGTCTTGATGTTTCGTTGTGTTACCGTTTTTCTCCACGTTACTTCAAAATGCAGGGAGGTGTTTCGATATTGAATTTGCTAAATAGCAAAAACTTAATATTCAGTAATTTAGTGAATGCATCATCTGTTTCAAGTGATGTTTTTGCAGTCTATTCTCAGGCTATACCTTTCACTCCGATGGTTTTCTTTGAATTTTCTTTTTGAAATAGGTAGGGTATTCTTTTTTAGAATCGGTACATAGTTAAATTACTAACCTTTAATATCGTTTTTATGAAAGCTTCGAAATTAATTACATTAGCTGTTTCATTGTTAGTTGTAGGTGCAATAGCCTTCACATCGTGTAGCAAAAGCGAAGATTTGTCATCTTTACAAAGCAAAGATGCTGCTGCAGCTTTGAGAACAACTAAATTGGATTCGACTATTCTTGATTCATTGGCGTTTCACAAACACCATCATCATGGTATTTGCGATTCAATTCGTGTTTATTTGAAAGATTCATTGAATTTCTCTACAAGACATCATCATGAGTTTAAACCTGATTCTCTTAAAACAGGAAATCCTCACCACGGTTTAAAAGATTCTTTAACTGTTAAACCTCCTTTCGGACATCCTGGAGACGGTCATGGACATGGCGGATTTCCACACGACAGCATTCCTAATTTCCCGATTGACACACTTGGAATGCACCACGGTGGTTCTGGATTTGGTGGCGGTCATCATGGTGGCAGAGGTGGTCACAGATAATTGGGCTTAATTTGAGCTAAAAAGGCTTCGTGGTTTCACGAAGCCTTTTTTTATAACTTGATATAATTTGCATTATTTCTTTTCAGTAGGGCAAGTTTTAATGCCAAACGGAAGGTAAAGCGGGCAAAAACTGATTAACGACGTCAACACGAAAATTAATGCCAAAACAATCAAAACCCAACCCAATGTTCCAGTGATAACTCCTCCAAAATAGAGTCCTACAATCACTAAAGCTACAATCACTCGGATGACTTTGTCAACCGTACCCATGTTTTTCTTCATAACGATTCAGAATTTAAGTGAATTACTGAAAATCAAACAAATCCGTTTAGAAAAAGTTTATCCTAGTGATGATAATATCATTCAAACGATTGTATCTTTGTGCCGATTTTTAATACATAAAATAATATGAAAACCAAAAAGAAGAATTTTAGACTTACAATGGCGGACTATATGAAAGCCATCAAGCGGGCAGATCGCGAGGTTGAACTTCAGAATTCGAGTGGATTCAAAGCAGTCACAAGAGTACACACATCCAAGAAGGATTACAGTAGAAGGGAGGGTAAGAATGTAGATTTCGATACCCTCTCTTCTGTTTTGTAGCATTAGGTTTTCTGCTAAAATTTCCAAGAATATATCTTTCTACTATTTTGTCATTTGTTTTGACTCTTTGTTCTTGATACTTCGATCTTTCCAACATCCCCTACAATTCACAATAAAAGATAAAATTCACCAAATATCATCTCTTTTTATAGAAAATTTATACCTTTGAATTTCCACTGAATGGACTTTGATTCGCTATTCAGTAGCATTCTAAATACCGAGTAACATATCCTTCTGAAAATATATCTTTAGCATTAATTGATAGTAATTTATGAGACGTAGAGATTTCTTTAGATCAGCCGGACTCGTTGGTTTGGCATCGTTTTTTGGCAACAATGTATTGGCATCGTCAAAAGCATTAGCTGTGGAGTCTACTCCCGACATGGTCGCAATTATGGGTGGCGAACCCGAAGTCATGTTGATACGTGCTTTAAAAGAGTTGGGTGGAATTCAACAATTTGTGAAAAAAGGGCAGAAAGTGGTCATCAAACCCAATATCGGTTGGGATCGCATACCAGAGCTTGCAGCTAATACTAATCCATTGTTGGTCGCAGCCTTAGTGAAACAGTGTAAGGCCGCTGGTGCCAAAGAGGTATTAGTGTTTGACCATACGTGCAACAATTGGCAGAAATGTTATGAAAATAGCGGGATAGAAGCTGCAGTGATAGCTGCCGGTGGTCGAATGGTACCTGGTAATGACGAGTCTATGTATAGAACAGTTGAATTGCCGAAAGGAGTAAATCTCAAATCGACCAAAATACACGAAGCCATTCTCGATTGTGATGTGTGGTTTAATATGCCGATTCTTAAACATCACGGTGGCGCGAAGATGTCTATCACTATGAAAAATCTGATGGGAATTGTTTGGGATAGACGTTTTTTTCATGGAAACGATTTACACCAATGCATCGCCGATATTGCGACTTATGCAAAACGACCAGCATTGAATTTTGTAGATGCTTATCGTGTGTTGAAATCGAATGGACCACAAGGGAAGTCAGAATCGGATGCCGCCACTCTCAAATCGTTGCTGGTTTCGAAAGATTATGTAGCAGTAGATACGGCTGCTATTAAACTCTTTGCTCAAGTGCGACCAACCGAACTGAAAGATGTTCGTTATATCGAATTAGCTGAACAGCAAAAGGTGGGAACACAAAATATTGAAAAACTGAATGTCAAAAAAGTGAAGTTGTAGGGAATGAAATATTTGAAGTTCGTTCGTCGTATTGCTGCGACACTTTTTTTTGTGCCAATTGTGTTAACATTCCTCGATTTTACGGGAAAACTACCCGTTCAATTACACACTTTTATTCACCTTCAATGGGTACCATCGTTGCTGTCAGTGAGTGTTGGCAGCTTGGTCTTTTTAGTGGTGTTAAGTTTGGCATTTGGGCGATTATATTGTTCTGTGATATGTCCTTTGGGTATTATGCAAGATGTTTCGTCGTGGAAATCAACTTGGATTCCACGACGAAAACGCAAACGGTACAGTTATGCAAAGCCACATAATATCTTACGTTATTCCATTCTGGTTATCACGATTCTTGCATTTTTAGCCAGTAGTAGTTTATTGGTCGTTTTTCTTGACCCATATAGTATTTTCGGTCGATTAATGACACAGCTTCTTCGTCCATTGTTTATAGCTGCAAATAATGTGCTAGTTGTACCACTGGCGCATATTGGTCTTTATTCGATGTACCGTGTTGAGCAGATGCCGTTCAATTTGTTGGTGTTTGTCGTTTCGGCACTTTTCTTTGTGCTAGTTGTGGTGATGTCGTGGCTTCGGGGTAGAATGTATTGCAACACGATTTGTCCAGTCGGTACGTTTTTGGGAATCTTCTCCAAGTTTTCACTTTTTAAAATAGAGATTGAACAAAGTTCGTGCACTCAATGCAGCGCTTGCGAAATGAAATGTAAATCGCAATGTATCGACAGTTTGAAGATGGAGGTCGATGATTCCCGTTGCGTGAGTTGTTTCAACTGCTTGTCGGTGTGTAAGAAAGGCGGCGTGAAGTATGCCTTTCGGTATGTAAACAAAAAATCAGAAACAAAAACTACCGAAGTTACAGATACACACAAACGGACTTTCTTAATAACATCTGGGGCAATTTTCGCTGGACTAATTACTGCCAAAACACAGCGATTAACTGGTAAACAAGATTCATACTTGAGGCGCAAACCCATCATGCCTCCAGGCGCTTTTGATTCTGCGCTTTTTCATCAACATTGTACAGGTTGCCAACTCTGTGTGGCGAAGTGTCCGATGCAGGTGCTGAAACCCGCTTCCTTGCAATACGGCTTATCGGGCATTATGCAACCGCATCTGACGTTTAGCACTCATGTCTATTGCAATTATGAATGTACTATTTGCACCGATATTTGCCCAACAAACGCGTTGAGGCGATTGACTGTGGAAGAGAAAAAGGTGGCGCAAATTGGTGTGGCGCAATTCAGGAAAGAGATGTGTGTGGTCTTTTCCGAAAATAAAGATTGTGGGGCGTGCTCTGAGCATTGTCCCACTCAGGCGGTTCACATGATTCCGTTTAAGAATGGATTGACGATACCCGAAGTAACACCCAACCTCTGCATCGGATGTGGAGGTTGCGAGTCTATTTGTCCAGTTTCACCATATCAGGCAATATATGTCGAGGGATTGTCAACTCAAGCTACAGCCAAAAAGCCAGTCAAAGAGAAGAAATTCGAGAAAAAGATTGTGGATTTTGGGTTTTAATCAGACAGTCATTTGTAATGTCGAACTAATTATTAAAACTTCAATCGTCTTAAAGCCGTTGAAATCGCTACCTTTGCGCCCAAATTAACAAAATGCGTAAATTATGAGTGAAATTTCGAACTGTCCTGTGTGTGACATGGACAATACCTACACCGATGGTGTGATGTTTTATTGCCCTGACTGTGGACACGAATGGACAGCGAGTGAAGAGGAGGGAGCGCAAGACGATACTCCGCGCGATAGCAACGGC